>NZ_JBQSVT010000029.1:0-54231 GCF_052376555.1 Specibacter sp. AOP5-B1-6 | reverse complement strand
CCTGGGCCTGAAAAGTTGTCCTTTGCGGGGGCGAATGGCAACAACGACCCCCGCCGCGGTGTGGGCACTCCGCATATTCGCGCCAGTTCCACGGGAGTTCACAAATTGTGTCCAGCAATGGGCCGCACTTTTGCCGCGAACTGGCATGATGAAGCTGTGAACACCTCCGAATCGAGCCAACCGGGCGACAACGACGCCGCTGCCTTGGTACAACGAGCCACAGAACACCCGGCCACGCCGCAATTGGCCGCCGAGCAACAGGCAGCCGTCGGCCTGCTGGAAGAGGTGCGCGCCGAGCTGGCCAGGCTGGACCTTCCCCTCGAGCTGCCAGGTGTCGACGAAGCCCGTGCCACTGCGTCCTCCGCGTTGGGCCAGCTTGACGACTACATCCTTCCGCGATGGCGGAGCCTCGATGCGCCGCTGCTGGCCGTTGTGGGCGGCTCCACCGGCGCGGGAAAATCAACGCTCGTCAACGCTTTGGTGGGCCATCCGGTGACCAGATCAGGTGCCATCCGGCCCACCACGCGCCAGCCCATTTTGCTCCACCACCCCGACGACGCCCCGTGGTTCACCTCCTCACGGGTGTTGCCGACGTTGCACCGCGTTCAGGGCAGCCCCGTCAAGGACAACACCCCCGCCTCCCGTGCCGGGGCCGCCCCGGACGCCGGCGCCATGACCTCGCTGGTGCTGGTGGCAGATCCCGCGGTTCCTGCCGGCGTGGCGCTCCTTGACGCCCCCGACGTGGATTCCATCTCCGATGACAACCGCCAGCTCGCCGGCCAGCTGCTGGCGGCCGCGGACCTGTGGCTCTTCGTCACAACGGCCAACAGGTACGCCGATGCCGTGCCGTGGAAACTGCTGCTCAACGCCGCCTCCCGCGACATCACCGTTGCCGTCATCCTGGACCGGGTGCCGCCCGGCGCCGAGCAGGAGATCGCCGCGGACCTGCAGGAGATGCTGACCCGCGAAGGCCTGCCGGGCGCGCAGCTGTTCGTGGTCCCCGAAACCACCCTCGACGGGCTGGGCATGCTGCCGGCCGAAGCGGTCGCACCGATCAACAGCTGGCTGGCAGACATCGGCAACGACGCCACCGGCCGCGCCGACATCGTGCGGCGCACCCTCAACGGCACCGTCCGCTCCCTTGGCGGACGCCTGAGCGAGCTGTCCCTCGCCGTTCAGGCCCAGCACGACGCCGGACGGCAGCTCGAAGCCGACGTCCAGGCCGCGTTTGCGGACGCCGCGACGCGCATCAACAAGGCAACCAGCGACGGCACGCTGCTGCGTGGCGAGGTCCTGGCCCGCTGGCAGGATTTTGTTGGCACGGGCGAATTCTTCCGGGCGCTGGAAAGCGGGATCGGCCGGGTGCGCGACAGGATCGGTGCGTTCTTCAAGGGCCAGCCGCCGCCGGCTGTCAAGGTTGAGGTGGCCATTGAAACCGGCCTGCAGGCAGTCATTGTTGACCAGGGTGCCCGGGCCGCCGAGGACGCCGACCAGCGGTGGCGGGCCGATCCGGCCGGACGCCAGCTACTGGGCCTGGATGATCTCTCCGGCGTCAGTGCTGAGTTCCCCGCCGAGGTGGCCGCCGAAATCCGGGCCTGGCAGGGCGAAGTCATGGCGTTGATCCGGGCCGAGGGCGCGGCAAAGCGTTCCCAGGCCCGATGGCTGTCGTTTGGCGTCAACGGTCTTGGCGTCATCTTGATGGTCGTGGTGTTCTCCTTCACCGGGGGACTGACGGGAGCCGAAGTGGGAATCGCAGGAGGCACCGCCGTCGTGGGTCAAAAACTTTTGGAAGCCATCTTCGGCGAGGATGCCGTGCGGCGCCTGGCCAAGGAAGCCAAACAGTCACTGGATGTGCGCTGCGCCAAGCTGCTCGAACACCAGCAGCAGCGCTTCCTCAGCAGGCTGGGCCCGGTGGAAGACGCCGCCGAACCCCTCGTACAGCGCCTCGACGGACTCGCCGGGCAGCTCGCAGACCTTGGCCACAATGGGCAAACCGGTCGAAGCAACCCCAGCGGCAGGCGAAGCCAAACCGGGACGGGGGAGGGCGCATGAGCCGGCACCGCGAGAAACGCGCCGAGTCAACGCTCGACCGGCAGCTCATCGCCCTCAACGAGGCCCGCGAACTTGCGGAAGGCCGGCTCGACGACACCGCCCTGGCCGATGTTTACGGGGTGCTGGAACGGGCCACGGCCAGGCGTTCACTCAGCGCCGAGCACACCGTGGTCGGTTTTTTCGGCGCCACCGGCAGCGGAAAGTCGTCGCTGTTCAACGCCGTGGCCGGCACGGACGCGGCGCGGGTTGCCGTGCGCCGGCCCACCACCAGCGAGCCCCTGGCCATGGTGTGGGGGATGGACGGCAGCGCGCCGCTGCTGGACTGGCTGGAGGTCGCGGACCGCCGTGAGGGTGACACCGTTCCGGGCCTGACGGACGACGGCGGGGGGCTGGTGTTGCTTGACCTGCCGGATTTCGATTCGGTCCAATTGAGCAACCGCCGCACGGTGGAGCGCCTGGCCGGGCAGGTCGATGTGCTGGTGTGGGTCGTCGACCCGCAAAAGTACGCCGACGCCGCAATTCACAACGATTTCATCAGGCCCTTTTCAACCCACGCCTCGGTGACCCTGGTGGTGCTGAACCAGGTGGACAGGCTGGCCATCGCCGAGGTGAAGCCGGTGCTGGAGTCCCTGGAAGCGATTCTGGACCGTGACGGTTTGGGCCAGGTCGCGGTGTCGGGCGTCTCGGCCGTGACCCTCGAGGGTGTGCCCGAACTGCGCCGCCGGATTTCCTCGGTCGTGAAGGCCAAGGCGGCCAAGTCGGCGCGGCTCGCGGCGGATGCGGCAGTCGCCGCGGAGCGCCTGTCCGACGCTTCCGGCGGCGGCGATGCTGCCGGTGTGCACCAGCAGGACAGGAAGACACTGGCGGCGGGGCTGGCCAGGGCCGTGCATGTTGAAACTGTCGTCTCGGCCGTGCAGTCCTCCTACAAGCTCGAGGCCACGAAGCAGACGGGCTGGCCGGTCACGCGCTGGCTGGTCCGGTTCCGCAAGGATCCGCTGCGCCGGTTGAGCCTGCGGCGGGAAGGCGCGTCAGAGGTGAACAGGACGTCGCTGCCGCCCGCCGGATCTGCCCAGCTGGCGCAGGTGGACTCCTCCGTCCGCGACTTTGCTGACACCACGAGTGCGGGTTCGCCCGGGCCGTGGCGGGCGTCCATCCGGTCCGCTGCGCGCAGCAACCGGAACGAGCTGCCGGACGCCCTCGACCAGGCCGTGGCCGGCACCGATCTGAAGGCCAACACCCGTGCGTGGTGGTGGCCGGTGTTCGCCGTCATCCAGTGGCTTGCGCTGCTGGTGGCCGTGGGCGGACTCGTTTGGCTGGGTGTGCTGGCCGGGCTGGGCTACTTCCAGCTGCCCGTTCCCGAGGTGCCCGAGGTCGAAGGCTGGCCACTGCCCACGCTGATGGTGATTGCCGGCGTCGTGCTGGGCATTTTCCTTGCCGTGACCAGCAAATTCCTTGCCCTGGCCGGCGCCAAGGCCCGGGCAGCCCAGGCCCGACGGCGGCTGCGTGAGAGTGTCGCCGGGGTGTCCGGGGAGCTTGTGGTTGCCCCGACCGAGACCGAGATCGCCCGGTACCGCGACTTCCAGGAAGCACTGGCCGCCGCCCGCTGAGCACGTCTGGGATGTACGTCAGGAAGCCAGCGTGTCGCGGCACTTGAGCAGCGTGCGCAGGTTGCGGGTCGTCGTCGTGCTCTTGTAGCGGGGCCTGGCCGAAAGCTTGCTGAACGGGCTGTCCGGGGTGCCTCCCACCGGCACCGGCCAGGCGAGGGCGTGGGGGCTGAGCCTGGCAAGTTCGACGCCGGGCAGCTCGCCGCCGTGCCTGGCGAGCTCGTCCAGGACGGCTGGATCGGAGGAGAGGGTCACGTAGCTGTGGCGGGCGGGGTCGTCGGCCGGCCAAGGGGACGCGGCGATGACGGCCTCCAGCTGCGGCAGGTCAAGGATTACGACCCAGGCGTCGTAGCCGAACTTTTCACGCAGCAGGTTCTCCACCATGGTTTTGAGTTCCGGTGCGTCGGCTTCCGCCGTGCAGACCACATTGCCCGAGGCCAACAGGGTTTTCACCCGGGTCAGGGGGAGTGTGGCGAGGGCCGCGCGCAGATCGGCCATCTTGACGTTGATGCCGCCGACGTTGATCCCCCGAAGGAACACCGCGTATTTGGTCATGCGCAAACCCTACCCTGCCCATCCGGGTGGGGCTTTACGGACAGGAGGTGCCGACCGGGATGTGGAGGATCTCGGTGTCCCCGCCGTGGGTGACGGTCAGCGGGACGCAGGCGGGGGCGTCAAGCCAGATTCCGCCGGGGTAGACCAGCCACTTGGTGTCGGGCAGGTTGGTGGTGCAGCCGGGGACGGCCAGCGAGTCCGCCACGGTGTAGCCGGAATTGGACCAGCCGATCTTCACATGCCCGCGCATGTTCGCCGGGACCTCCAGGGTGAACGTTTGTCCGATCTTGAGGATCAGGCCCACCTTGGCAAATTTCAGACCCTTGTAGTTTGCCCCGCCCCAATGGATGGCGTTGCCGCCGGCCGTGGCATTGACGGCCATGACGTCCGGCATGCCGATGGAATCGGGGACAGCCACGTCGTCAAGTGCCAGACCGGTGGCGATGGGGTCGGCGCATTCGAAATTCAAGTCGGATCCCACGGCGTGCGGGGTGATGTCGTTGGGGCCGGTGGATGCGGAGATTCCGGGGCCCGTCGGCGTTTGGGTGGAAACGGGGCCGTCTGCAGGGGTCGAACCCGTGCATCCTGCCAGCAGCACGACCGCGGCGGCTGCAGCTGCCGTCGTCAACATTCCCCTGCGCGGACCCCAAACGATGTGTCCCATGACAGCAGCCTAGTTGCGGGCGTCAGTCGGGACAATGGCCCGCAGGGGAGCCTGCCACACAGATCTGGGAGGCGGGGGTTACGGGGTGCTCTTGCGCAGGGCCTCGGTCAGAATGCGGGAGGCGTTGCACACGATTTCAGCATGCAGGCGGCCGGGCTGGCGGGTGAGGCGCTCGATGGGCCCGGAAATGGACACTGCAGCGATCACGCGGCCGGACGGACCGCGCACCGGAGCCGACACCGAGGCCACCCCTGGCTCGCGTTCCCCGAGCGACTGGCCCCACCCGCGCCGTCGGACTCCGGCCAGAACCGTGGGGGTGAAGCGTGCGTTGTGCAGACCCTCAAGCAGCCGTTCGTGGTCCTCCCAGGCCAGCAGGACCTGTGCCGCCGAGCCGGCCTTCATGGTGAGCTGCGTACCCACGGGGATGGTGTCGCGCAAACCGATCGGGCGTTCGGCCGAGGCCACGCAGACGCGGAAGTCGCCCTGGCGTCGGAAAATTTGGGCGCTCTCGCCGGTGGAGTCGCGCAATTGCAGCAAAACGGGCCCGGCGGCGGCGATGAGCCGGTCCTCGCCGGCGGCTGAGGCGAGCTCGACGAGCCGGCTGCCCAGCACAAACCTGCCCTGCATGTCCCGGCTGACGAGCCTGTGATGTACCAGGGCCAGTGCCAACCTGTGCACGGTGGGCCGGGCCAAACCGGTGGCTGCCACGAGCTGCGCCAAGGTTGTCGGGCCGGCTTCCAATGCATCAAGCACAAGGGCCGCTTTGTCGATGACGCCAACGCCACTAGAATTGTCCATGTAATGATATTGCCGTCTCAGCATGTGAGATGCAAATCGAAGAATTGGCTTCCGCGCTGAACTGGCTGGAACATTGGAGTCATACAAATGAACGACTCCGCCTGCGGACCCTCAAATTCTATGTGAATGCGGGACCGGAAGCGCGGACTAAACCGTGGAATCAACTGCGGTATCAACGAGGGAAGGGAGCTGCTGTGAGCGAGTCAACCACTCCCCACGCAGTGGACGGAACAGCAGTGGAGACAACAGCAGTGGACGGAACGGCAGCGGAGACAGCAGCAGTGCCGAGCAAGGCGCCGCGCAGGGCCGCGAAGACGCTGGCTGAAAAAGTGTGGCGTGACCACGTCGTCAGCCAGGGCGACGGCGAGGGCGACGCCGCCCAGCCCGACCTCCTGTACATCGACCTCCACCTGATCCACGAGGTCACCTCCCCGCAGGCCTTTGAGGGCCTCCGCCTGGCCGGCCGCCCGCTGCGCCGCCCCGACCTGACCATCGCCACGGAGGACCACAACACTCCCACGCTGGACATCGACAAGCCGATCGCCGATCTGACCAGCCGCACCCAGATCCAGACGCTGCGCAACAACTGCGCCGAGTTTGGTGTCCGCCTGCACTCCCTGGGCGACGCCGAACAAGGCATCGTGCACGTGGTGGGCCCGCAGCTGGGCCTGACCCAGCCCGGCATGACGGTCGTTTGCGGCGACTCGCACACCTCAACCCACGGAGCCGTCGGCGCCCTGGCGTTCGGCATCGGCACCTCCGAGGTCGAGCACGTCATGGCCACCCAGACGCTGCCGCTGAAGCCGTTCAAGACCATGGCCATCAACGTCGAAGGCACCCTGCGCCCCGGCGTGACCTCCAAGGACATCATCCTGGCCGTCATCGCCAAGATCGGCACCGGCGGCGGCCAGGGCTACGTGCTCGAGTACCGCGGCTCCGCCATCCGGGCGCTGTCCATGGATGCGCGCATGACGGTGTGCAACATGTCCATCGAGGCCGGCGCCCGTGCCGGCATGATCGCCCCCGATGAGATCACCTTCGAGTACCTCAAGGGCCGCGCCCATGCCCCGGAAGGCGCAGACTGGGACACCGCCGTCGAGTACTGGAAGTCCCTGACCACAGAGGACGACGCCGAATTCGACGCCGAGGTCTTCCTCGACGCCAACACCCTGGATCCCTTTGTCACCTGGGGAACCAACCCCGGCCAGGGCGTGTCCCTGAGCGACACCGTGCCGTTCCCCGAAGACTTTGGCGATGACAACGCCAAGGCCGCCGCGGAACGCGCACTGGCCTACATGGACCTGGAAGCCGGCACCCCCATGAAGGACATCCGTGTTGACACGGTGTTCCTGGGCTCGTGCACCAACTCCCGCATCGAGGACCTGCGCGCAGCAGCCGACATTGTCCGCGGCCGCGAAAAGGACCCCAACATCCGCATGCTGGTCGTCCCCGGCTCCGCCCGCGTCCGCCTCGAAGCCGAAGCCGAGGGCCTGGACAAGGTGTTCCTGGACTTTGGTGCCGAGTGGCGCTTTGCCGGCTGCTCCATGTGCCTGGGCATGAACCCGGACCAGCTCGAACCGGGCGAACGCTGCGCATCCACGTCCAACCGCAACTTTGAGGGCCGCCAGGGCAAGGGTGGACGCACCCACCTCGTCTCTCCCGTTGTGGCAGCCGCCACCGCCGTCCGCGGAACCCTCAGTTCGCCGTCGGACCTTGAAACAGCCGCCGTCCCCGCCGGCAACGCAGCATAAGGAGCTCACACCATGGAAAAGTTCTCCACCCACACCGGCATTGGTGTCCCGCTGCGCCAGAGCAACGTTGACACGGACCAGATCATCCCGGCCGTCTACCTGAAGCGGATCACCCGCACCGGCTTCGAGGACGCGCTGTTCGCGAGCTGGCGCAAGGACCCGGAATTCATCTTGAACCGTGAGCCGTACACGTCCGGGTCGGTGCTGGTTGCCGGCGCCGACTTCGCCACGGGGTCCTCACGCGAGCACGCTGTCTGGGCGCTGAAGGACTACGGCTTCAAGGCCGTCCTCTCCAGCCGCTTCGCCGACATTTTCCGCGGCAACTCGGGCAAGCAGGGCCTGGTTGCCGCCGAGCTGGCGCAGGATGACATCGAGCTGATCTGGAAGGTCCTGGAAAATGCCCCGGGCACCGAGATCACCGTTGACCTGGTGGCCAAGATGGTCACCGCCGGCACCGTCGTTGCCCCGTTCCAGATCGACGACTACACCCGCTGGCGCCTGCTCGAGGGCCTCGACGACATTGGCCTGACACTGCGCGACGAACCCGCCATCACGGCGTTTGAAGCCACCCGCCCGGCCATCAAGCCCACCACGCTGCCGGCAAAAGTCTAGTTTTTGCAGCTGACGTGCAGGAAGCCGGTCCACCCATTGGGGCGGGCCGGCTTCCTTTATGTTAAGTTCAACTTTGTTAAGTTCGACGGCGGTGCCCGGCTGGTGCGGCCGGGGCACCGCCGGTTGTGGCTAGCTGCGCAGCCAGACTGTCGTGGCGCCGGGCAGCAGCCCGCCCTCGAGCGGGGCACTGGCGATGAGGACTTCCCCGGCGGGCAGTTCCGCCGGTTCGGTCCCGAAGTTCGTCACGCTCGTCCAGCCGTTGGGGCGGCGGAACGCGAGCATGTCGGGGCGGCTGCCGTCAATCCATTCCAGTTCCTCGCCCGACTGGAGGCTTGCGCGCAGGGCCAGGGCGTCCCGGTAGAGTTCGAGCGTTGAGCCGGCCGCGCCGTCCTCTGCTTCAACGGAGCTGTCGGCAAACCAGTCAGGCTGCGGCAGGTGTGAGCCGCCCGTGCCAAAACCGTGGGACGATCCGCCGCGGCTCCAGGGCAGCGGAACGCGGCAGCCGTCCCGGCCAATGTCGATCCCGGGGTTGCGGAAGAACGCCGGATCCTGGCGCTGTTCGGCCGGGATCCCGGCCACCTCGTGGAGGCCGAGTTCTTCACCCTGGTACAGGTAGGCGGAGCCGGGCAGTGCCAGTTCCAGCAGGGTGGCCGCGCGGGCCCGGCGCAGGCCCAGTTCGGCGTCCAGCACCGGGGCGGTGCCGCCGCTGAGCAGCCAGTCGGCACCTTGCTTGGTTGCGTTGCCATTGCGGGCGGGCAGGCCGTACCGGGTGGCATGGCGCACCACGTCATGGTTGGAAAACACCCAGGTGGTTGAGGATCCGGACTCTGTGGCCAGGGCCAGGTTGAACGTGATGATGTCCTTGAACTGGGCGGCGTCAAAGTCCGCTTCCAGCAGGTCGAAGTTGAAGGCCTGGCCGAGCCCTTCGGCACTGGCATACTTGGCGCGCCGGCTGGCGGCAACCCAGGCCTCGGCGACGGCGGTGCGGGCGGGGGTGTAGGAGTTGAAGACCGTGCGCCATTCCGCGTAGATCTCATGCACCTCGTCACGGTCCCACAGCGGGTGGTTGCCGTCATCCTTGGCCAGGGTCTCCAGCTCGGCCAAACTGGGCAGGGTGTCGCCCAGGTCCTTCGCGAGCCCGTGGGCCACGTCGATCCGGAATCCGTCCACGCCGCGGTCGGACCAGAAACGCAAGGTTTCCAAGAAGTCGGCACGGACCTCCGGGTTGTGCCAGTTCAGGTCCGGCTGCTCGGAGGCAAAGGAGTGGAGGTACCACTGGCCGTCGGCGGTCCGTGTCCAGGCGGGGCCGCCGAAGATGGATTCCCAGTCCGCCGGTGCCTGCGCGCCGTCGGGGCCGGTGCCATCGCGGAAAATGTAGCGTTCGCGGGCGGCCGAGCCCTTCGGGGAAGCCAATGCCTCCTTGAACCATTCGTGCCGGTCCGAGGTGTGGTTGGGGACGACGTCGACAATCAGGCGCAGGCCTGCCACATGCAGCGCCGCGGCCATCTCGGCAAAGTCATCCAGCGTGCCCAGCCGGGGATCGACGTCACGGTAGTCATCGACGTCGTATCCGCCGTCAGCCAGCGCTGAGGGATAGAAGGGGCTGAGCCAGACCGCGTCCACGCCGAGCTGTTTGAGGTACGGGATGCGGGAGGTGATGCCGGGCAGGTCGCCCATGCCGTCACCGTTGGAATCGGCGAAGGAGCGCGGGTAAATCTGGTAGACGGCGGCCTGCCGCCACCAGCTCTCCTCGGCGGTGGGAACTGCTGTGACTGTTTCAAGAACTTCGGTCATGATGGGGTGAACTCCTGTAATGGGGGTGTTGAAATTATTTGATGGCGCCCTGGGTCAGCCCGGACATCACCCAGCGCTGCGAGAGCAGGTAGACGATGATGGCCGGCGCCATGGCCATAAGGTAGGAAGCGAACGAGACGTTGTAGTTGTTGCTGAACTGTGTTTGGAACATGTTTTGCAGCACCGGCAGGGTCTGCAATGCAGGGTCGGCGGTGATCAGCACCGGCATCATGTAGTCATTCCACGATGCCAGGAAGGCGAAGATGCCCACCGTGGCGCTCATCGGGGCCAGCAGCGGGAACACCAGCCGCCAAAACACCTGCCACGTTCCTGCCCCGTCAATCCGGGCGCTTTCCTCCAGCTCGCTGGGGATGGAACGCAGGAACGCGGTGAACAGCATGACGCTGAACGACAGCTGGAACATGATGTGCAGGATGGCCACACCCAGGGGGTTGTCCAGGTGCACCATGGCGGTGAGCTTCACCTGGGACAGTGCCACCACCGGGAACGGCAGGAACATGGCGGCCAGCAGGTAAAAGAACGACCAGCGGAACATCTTGTTCTCCCAGTTGTGGGAAATGGCGTAGGCCGCAAACGAGCCCAGCGCGATCGTGCCGATGACGGTGATGGCGGCGATGAGCACGGAAATCGTGAAGCTTCGCGGGAAGTTGGTCAGCGTCCAGGCCTGGACAAAGCTGTCAATGCTGAAGGGGGCCGGGAGGGAGAAGGCGTTGCCGTCCACCGCCTGGCTGGTTGTCTTAAACGCCATGGCCAAGGTGACGTAGAGCGGGATGAACACCGAGAGGGAACAGACCGCCAGGATAATGGTGACGGGCCAGTTTCCGCCGCGCAGGCGACGACGCCGGGGCTTGCGTTCACCGGTCTCGGAGACTGGGGCGGGGGCTGGTTTGAGCATGACCTGGGTTGCCATCTAAAGTGTTGCCTTTCCGCGGGTGGTGCGCAGCTGCAGGAGTGCGATGACGATCGCGATGAGGAAGAAGATGGTTGCATTGGCCATCTGGTAGGAATAGTCGCCGTTGGTGAAGCCCTTGAAGATGGACATGGCCACGCTTGTGGTCGCTGTTCCGGGGCCGCCGTCGGTGAGGCCGACGATCACGTCGTAGGCGTTCATGAAGTTCTTGAAGCTGATGATGACGTTGATGAGGATGTAGCCGGCGGTCAGTGGCACGGTGATGGCGAAAAGCTGGCGGCCGGCCGATGCGCCGTCAAGTGCTGCAGCCTCGTACACGTCCGAGGGGATGGAGAGAACCCCGGCAATGTAGATCAGCAGGGTCGCCGGAATGGACTGCCACGCCGTGACCGCAACGACGGCGAGCCAGGCGAGGTCGGGGTTGGCAAGCACGCTTTCCTGCAGCGGCCCAAAGCCAACTGCCGACGCCACGGCGGGCAGTGAATTGGAAAACAAATAGTTGAAGACATAAGCGATGACAAGGCTGGAAATCACCATGGGCAGGACGAAAACGGCGCGCAGCCCCACCTTCGCCCGGATCTTGGCCGTCAAGGCCATGGCGAGCAGGAACGCGATGGCGTTGACAACAACCACCGCCACCACCGCGAACCCGAGTGTGAACAGGTAGGCCTGCAGAATCTCCGGGTCCGAGAAAATTGCCACATAGTTGGTCAGCCCGATGAACTCAAACTCGCCGAAGCCCACCGAATTGGTGAAGCTGAGCGTGATGCCCATGACGGCCGGCAGTGTGATGGCCAGGGTGAACAGCAACACCGTTGGCAGCAGCATGGCATAGAAAACCGGTTCGACGCGGCGCCGGGTCCGTACCCGGACCTTGGTGGGAAGGGCCATGGCGTTACTCGATTCCTTGGGTAGGGCGTGTGTTGCGCAGGGCCAGCCGGGACCAGCCGGCGTCCAGAGCCTGCAACTGTGATTTGGGGGTTGAGCCGTAGGCAATGGCCTGTGCGTAGTTCGCGATTGGTATGGCCCTGGGAACCAGCTGCGACGGGCCCAAATAAAAGGCGGCGTCGTCGTAGTACTGCTGCATTCCGGCCAGCACGGGGTTGGTCGCCGGCGGCGCATCGACGGTCACGCCAAAACCATTGTTGTCGGCGTTGTACTTGTTGATGATGTCCGGCTTCATCAAAAAGGCCAGGAACTCGCGGGCGGCGTCCTTCTTTTTGGACGCCTCGGGGATCCACAGGGCCAGGTCAACATTGACACGCACCTTGAGGTCGTCGGGGTCATTGGTGACAGGCAGGGGGAACGTGGCCAGGTTCATCGAGGGGTTTGTTTTGGCGATTTCGTTCAGGACCCACGGGCCTTGCAGGTACATGGCGCTCTTGCCCTGGCTGAACGCGAGGTTGCCGTCACCGTAGCCGCGGCTTGCGGCGTTCTTGTTTGAATAGTTCCGCAGTTGCACCATGCGTTCCATGGGAACCGCAAAATCCTTTTGAAAGGACGTGGCGGAGTCCGCTGAAACCGAGGTGCCTTCACGCTGCAGCTCGTTGAAGAAATGGGGGACGTCGAGCATGCCGCCAACGCTGTAGTCGAACATGCCCTGGGCGATGGTCCAGTTGTCCTTGATGGTGGTGAAGAACGGTGCAATGCCCGAGTTTTGAAGGGCTTCACAGATGGCGACCAGTTCATCCCACGTGGTCGGCACCGCAAGTCCGTGCTTCTCGAAGATGTCCTTGTTGTAAATGACGGATGCTGCCATGACGGAGTAGGGGATGGCGCTGGTGCGGCCCGGATATTCGGCGGATTGTTTCATCAACGGCCACAACTTGGGGTCGATGGACTTGGCGGCGTCGGTGTCGGAGAGGTCGCTCAGTGCACCGTGCTCCACGAAGGCGGAGATCTCCAGGTTGTAGTTCAGGCAGCCAATGTCCGGCGGCTGGTTGCGGACAAAGTCCGCTGAAAGATTGGAGGTGGAGTCGCGGATGACCCACACCTTGTCCTGGCTCTTGTGGAACTGTTCGATGATGCCGTCAAAGTATCCGATCACTTCCGGTTTTGACAGGTAGAACGTAATGGTCGTCGCGGCACCTGCGGAGGTCTTGTCCTGGCCGCAACCTGCCAAGGCAAGACCGGTGGCCGCAACGCCTGCGCCCAGCAAAAAGGATCGCCTGCTCAGGCCTTGTTGTGTCGTCGTTGGAACTGCATGCACGTCATTGTCTCCTCGTCCCACGCTGCATCACAGGAGGCCGATGCGTTAGGCCTGTCAGTAAATATAGATACTAAATCTAGTACGTATAGAAATATCGCACGGACTTGGCTATAAGGTCAAGGGGTGAAGAAAAACAGTGGGGCAACGTCGACCCAGTTGCTGCGCCGGATGAATTCGGCAGCCGTGCTGGGGTATGCCCTGGAGTCGGAAACCTTCAACGCCACCGAGGCCATGGAAGCAACAGGACTGACCAGGGCCACAGTTCTTGGACTGTGCGACGAGCTCGCCGAGCTGGGCTGGATTGACGAACTTGGTGACGCCAGGGCGGCCGGGCAGTACAGCATGGGAAGGCCCGCCCGCAGATACCGGCTGCGTGAAACGGCCGGATACATACTTGGCATCGACGCCGGACAGCACACCGCCACCGTCATGGTGGCCGACCTGCGCGGAAAGACGTTGGCCCGCACAGCGGCTGTCATGACCACGGAGGAACCAGTTGCCCGTGTAGTGACGGTTCGCAAAATTGCGGAGGCGGCAATGGCTGCTGCCGGCGTGCACCCGGACCATGTTTTCATCGTCGTGGTCGGTGTCCCCGCGCCGGTCGATGAACACGGACGGTCACCGGCGGGGGACGAGTTTTGGCACAAGATGAACCCCGGATTTCCGGACAGTTTTGACGATTCCGCCCACGCAATCGTGGAAAACGACGCAAATCTGGCGGCGCTGGCGGAACGGGCCCGCGGATCAGGCCGGGGCGTCAGGTCATTTGCAACACTGCTGTCCGGCGAACGGCTCGGGTCCGGGCTGGTCGTTGACGATGCCTTGATCAGGGGCAGTCACGGCGGAGCAGGGGAGATGCGGTTCCTGGACCTGGTTGAGGGGGTCGGATCCGCGGAAGGTCTAGGCTCCCTGGCCCGCGAATGGGCCCTGGCCGCCCGGGACGACGGCGCCCTGCCGGCCGGCTCGATGCGGGGCAAGGTTCCGCGATCGGAGATCTCCGCCGAAGCCGTTTTTTCCGCGGCAGTGTCGGGCGATTCGGCGGCCGAAGGGATCGTGGACCGGCTTGCCGACCGCCTGGCCAGGGTGTCCATCGTGTTGTCCAGTTTGCTTGATGTGGAAAAGGTGGTGGTGGGCGGTGCCATCGCGCTCGGGGTGCAGCCGGTCATTGAAAAGGCGTCCGCCATCCTGAAAGCAGACTTCGCGGCCCCGGTGCCGGAGCTGGCAGCCTCCGAGCTGGGTGCAGAGGGTGTGGTGCTGGGTGCCTTGACGTGCGGGCTCTCGCTCCTGCGGGAAGCGCCACTGAAATTCACGCCGCGGAACTGACCCGCCCTGGAGGGTCAATGGCCCAAGTTTCGCGTTCAGCCACCATTGGCTTCTTTCCACCGCGTGAAGATCTCTTCGAGCATATTTTCGCCGGCGGCCCGTTCCCGGGAGTTGAGTGATTCCATGAGGTCGACGGCAATGGCAGCATCCGGCGAGCAGGGGCCCTCGAAGGCGTCATCGACGATGTGCATGATGATATTCCCCGCAGGGTCTTCCACCAGGGACAGTTCGTTGACAAGCTTCGCCGCCCTGAATGTATCGAGGTAGCCTTCCAGGACATCGGTCCGTGCGCCGGCCAGCCCAAAGCGATCCGCAACTGCTGAATCGTTCAGGGCGGTTGTTCCGGTTGGCAGGAGGCAGCCTGCGGCACGGGGGATGTCGGCGGGTGCAATGCGGTAGCGCTGCACCTGATCTTTGGTGCCCACGACAGCCGCCAGTTCGGCTGGGTCCATGATTTTCAGCCGCTGCTTGAGGCGGTAGCGGGCCGTCGAGTCCATAAAACGAGGGATGCCGCCTTCGATGATCTTGAGCGCGGCCCAAGCCGTTTCGGCATTCCACCTTCGCCCCATCAGGGAGCGCCGGTTCTTGTACCGCTGGACTGATGCGCTGTCGATGAGGATCAAGCGACCAGCACGGCCGACGGCAAGCAGGCTTCCATTGTTCAGGAGCTTATGGACCATGGCCCGGGTGGTTTCCAGCTCTTCGGCGGCTTCCAATGTGGTCATCCAGCTCTGACTCATAGGCACAACGGTACGTCTTGGTCAACCATTCTGCATAGGCATAGTGATGAACGGTGATCTACCGATATGCCTATGATCGCTGGGCGAGACAGCCGACCAGCCGCCTCTGAACATGAAGGCCGGAGTCCGCACCATGATCCCCGCCGTCGCCCAGAGACTCATCTGGCTTGCAAATGGGCAACGTTCCAAAACTGGACCCCTCCCGATTCCCCCACGTTTCGGGTTACGCAGCCGGAGAAACTATGCTTGAGTCGGAGCCCCGGAACATACCGGGGAGGCCCCGGCATGCACTTGCATTCACCGGGAGGCGCCCGCAGGCACCGGGACAACCCCGGACGGCTACGGGCACACAGCATGCAGCAGAGGATTAGGTGACAATGAGCAGGATTCTGACAGTCCGTGGCGGAGTTCCACTCAAGGGACGCGTCCAGGTGCGCGGCGCCAAAAACCTTGTCCCCAAGGCAATGGTGGCGGCCCTGCTCGGAAACACGCCCTCCACTTTGCACAATGTCCCGGAGATCAAGGACGTCGAGGTTGTGACCTCGCTGCTGCAGCTGCACGGCATCACAGTGGTGAAGGACCCCGTCACGGGCGACCTCACCATGGACCCGGCCAACGCCAAGAAGGCCAACACCGCGGAGATCAACACCCACGCCGGTGACTCCCGCATCCCCATTTTGCTGTGCGGGCCGTTGATCCATTCCATCGGTCATGCCTTCATCCCCGATCTGGGCGGCTGCAAGATCGGCGACCGCCCCATCGACTACCACCTGGACGTGCTGCGCAAGTTCGGCGCCGTCGTGGAGAAGACCGGCGACGGGATCTCCATCACGGCCCCCATGGGCTTGAAAGGCACCAAGATCAGCCTGCCGTACCCCAGCGTCGGGGCCACCGAGCAGGTCCTGCTGTCGGCAACCCGCGCGGAGGGCATCACCGAGCTGAGCGGTGCCGCCACCGAGCCGGAAATCATCGACTTGATCGCGATCCTGCAAAAGATGGGCGCCATTATTTCGGTGCAGACGGACAGGACCATCCGCATCGAAGGCGTCCGCGAACTTTCAGGCTACGACCACACCGCCCTGCCCGACCGCAACGAATCCGCGTCCTGGGCCTCGGCCGCCCTGGTCACCGGCGGCGACATCTATGTTGAAGGCGCCAGCCAGCGGGACATGATGACGTTCGTGAACACGTTCCGCAAGATCGGCGGCGGCATGGACATCCACGACGACGGCATCCGGTTCTACCACAAGGGCGGCGCCCTGAAGCCGCTGGTGCTGGAAACAGATGTCCACCCGGGCTTCATGACGGACTGGCAGCAGCCCCTGGTCGTGGCCCTGACCCAGGCCGAAGGCGTCTCGATCGTGCACGAGACGGTGTACGAAAACCGCTTTGGCTTCACCCAGGCACTGACCCGGATGGGCGCCAACATCCAGCTTCACCGCGAGTGCCTGGGCAGCATCCCCTGCCGCTTCGGCCAGCGCAACTTTGTCCACTCGGCCGTCATTTCCGGAGCCACCCCGCTCAAGGGCGCCAACATCAACGTGCCAGACCTGCGCGGCGGCTTCAGCCACATGATCGCCGCCCTGGCCGCACAGGGAACCTCAACGGTGACAGGCATCGACGTCATCAGCCGCGGCTACGAGCACTTCACCGCCAAGCTCGACGGCCTGGGCGCCGACTTCGACGTGCATGAAACAACCATGGCCGCACGGAACGCAGGATAGGAAACCGTGAGCACTGACCTACCCCAGCCGGGCAAGGCAACACACAAGCGCCCCTACAAGCCCAAGGGCATGAAGCTGAGGACCCGGGTGTTTTTCGGGATCCTGGCCGGCGTGGCCCGTCCCATCATGAACGTGCTCATCGGCAAGGAATGGTACGGCCTGGACCGGCTGCCGCAGGACGAGGGCTTCATTGTGGTGCCCAACCACTACACGGAAATTGATCCGATCGTGGTGGGCCACATGCTCTACAACCAAAACATCATGCCGCACTTCCTGGCCAAGGACGGCTTGTTCAGGACCCCGGTCCTCGGGGCCGTCCTGCGCGGCGCCAACCAGATCCCGGTCGAACGCAGCGGCGCCGGAGCCGGCAAGTCGCTCGTCGGCGCCCGGGGAGTGTTGGATGCCGGCGGCGCCGTCGTCATCTACCCCGAGGGAACGCTCACCCGCGACCCCGAGCTCTGGCCCATGAAGGGGCGCACCGGTGCCGCAAGGCTCGCCCTGGGCACCGGCGCCAAGGTCATCCCGGTCGTCCACTGGGGCGCCCAAGAGGTGTTTCCCCGCTACGCCAAACGCTTCAAGATCTTCCCCCGCAAAAAGGTGAAGGTCGTCGTCGGCCGGCCCGTGGACCTCAGCGCGTTTGCCGGCAAGCACGGCGACAAGGCCACCCTCGAAGCCATGACCGAGGTCATCATGAACGACATCACCGCCATGGTCGAGGACCTCCGCGGGGAGCAGGCACCGGCGCTGCGCTGGGACCCGTCCGCCCACCAGCAGTCCGCCCACGGCCGGTTCGTTGAGCGTGGATTCACCGGTGGCGGCAGTGCCAAGAAGACCAAGAACGACGTCGAAACAACAGAAACAGGGGACCTCCAGTGAGTTACGTGGATGGCAATGCGCCGGCCAAGACAGCAGTTTTGGGTGCCGGCAGCTGGGGGACCACCTTCGCGAAGATCCTCGGTGACGCCGCAGCGGGCACCGACCGCAAGATCGTCCTCTGGGGCCGGCGCCAGGAAGTCGTTGACCAGATCAACGACCACCACCGCAACCCGCGCTACCTCTCCACCACGGAGCTGCCCACCAACATCAGCGCCTCCACCGACGTCAATGAGGTCCTGCAGGGCGCCGAGCTGGTGGTCCTGGCCGTGCCCGCCCAAACCCTGCGCGAGCAGCTCCGGGGGTGGGCCGGGCACCTGGGCAGGGACGCCGTCGTCGTCAGTTTGATGAAGGGGCTGGAACTGGGCACGGACCAGCGCATGTCCCAGGTCATCGCCCAGGAACTGAACATCACGGAAGACCGCATCGTGGTCGTGTCCGGACCGAACCTTGCCATGGAAATTGCGCGCCAGGAACCGACCGCCTCGGTGGTTGCCTGCGCGGACGAGAACACGGCCAAGTGGGTTGCGAACGTGTGCAAGCCGCCGTATTTCCGGCCCTACACCATCGATGACGTGGTGGGTGTGGAGATTGGCGGGATCGTGAAGAACGTCATCGCGCTGTGCGTGGGCATCTGCGAGGGGCAGAAGGTTGGCGACAACACGAAGGCCTCCGTCATCACCCGCGGGCTGGCCGAGACCACCCGGCTGGCGCTGGCCCTTGGCGGCAAGGCCGAAACCATGTCCGGGCTCGCCGGGCTCGGCGACCTCGTGGCCACCTGCTCATCGTCGCTGAGCCGCAACCACACCGCCGGGCGCATGCTGGGCGAGGGGCTCACGCTCGACGAAGTCAACAACCGCATGACCCAGACCGCCGAGGGCATCAAGTCCGGCCGCGCCGTCTCGGACCTGGCCGCCAAGGTGGGCGTTGACATGCCCATCACCAACGCGGTCGTGGGCGTCCTCGAAGGTAAACTGACTGTCGACGACCTGGGCCCGCTGCTGCTGGCCCGCGAACTGAAATCCGAAGGCGACTGACGCGTGACTACCGATTCCCCTGCCACAACTGCGCCCATCCGCGTTGCCATTCTCTTTGGGGGGCGCTCCAGCGAGCATGCCGTCAGCTGTGTGACGGCCGCCGGGGTGCTGGGCGCCATTGACAGGACCAAGTACGACGTCGTCCCCATCGGCATTGCGAAGAACGGCCAGTGGGTGTTGGCCGGAGAAGACATCGCAGCATGGTCCCTGAAGGAGGGTGCCCTGCCGGAGGTTGCTGCGGGGGAGGCGACTGTTTCGCTGTCGCACCTGGGTGGTGGCCACCAGCTGGTGGTGTCCGAGGCGGCCAAGGTTCCCGAGGAATTGGGTGCCGTGGATGTCGTGTTCCCGCTGCTGCACGGTCCGTGGGGCGAGGACGGCACCATCCAGGGCCTGCTTGAGCTGTCCGACACCCGCTATGTGGGTGCGGGCGTGCTGGCATCGGCCATTGGCATGGACAAGCACTTCATGAAGGTGGTGTTTGAGGCTGCCGGGCTGGCCGTGGGCCCCTACGTTTCCGTAACCGACCGCGAGTGGACATTGGATCCGGCCAAGGTGCGCGCACGCGTGGCGGCGCTGGGCTTCCCCGTGTTCGTCAAGCCGGCCCGCGCCGGCTCCTCCATGGGCATTTCCAAGGTTGACTCGCTGGACACGCTCGATGCGGCCATTGCCGAAGCCCGTGAGCATGACCTGAAACTCGTCATCGAGGCCGGGATCGTGGGCCGCGAGATTGAGATTGCCGTCCTTGAGGGCCGGGGGAGCGACGCCCCGCGTGTGTCCCTGCCCGGTGAAATCGCCATGGCCGACGGCGCCCACCACGACTTTTACGACTTTGAGGCCAAGTACGTCCAGGGCGACGCCGTGAACCTCAGCTGCCCGGCGGACATGCCCGAGGCCGATATTGCCCGTGTCCGCGAGCAGGCGGCTCTGGCGTTTGACGCCGTGGGGGCCGAGGGGCTGTCCCGCGTCGACTTCTTCTACACGGCCGCCGGGGAGCTGATCATCAACGAGATCAACACGATGCCCGGCTTCACGCCAAGCTCCATGTACCCGCAAATGTGGGAAGCCTCGGGCCTGCCGTACGCGGAGCTGATCGACGAACTGCTCCAGCTGGCCCTGCAAAGAAAAGTAGGCCTCCGCTAGCCCCAACTGCCAACGCCCCTCTCAACGCTCTCGCAGCAATGGTCGGTTTTTCCGGAACGCTCGCGCACTTCTACAATGAGACGGCGGCGGGCACGTTATGCAGCAGTTGCAGCCGGCTCAACATTCGGAAGGCATCGGGGCGGTTCTTGGCACCGTCCCGGAATTCGCTTACTGACGCAGAAGAGACAATCGTCGTTTGGACATCTGAGTCGCAAAGAATGTCAATGACATTGATGAGTCGCTGTTGCGCTTCCGGATCAGCTATGTCGAAAGTCGGCACGTCCAGCACCACCCAATGATCGAATCGCTGCACCCACTGCAGATATTCGATTGCCGACGTCGGGGCACTGCAGAGTTGGTCAAAAGTGATCCACAGTTCACGTCCACGCTGGGCGGTGATGGGAAAGTTCCTGCTGCCGACGGTGAGCTCGCCAGCTTCGTCTGGCTGGGGCCGCTGCAAGCCCACGGCATTCAACTGGATGTCGTCGCTGTCGGGCGTGATCCAATGGCCCGCCTGGAATCCGGCAGGCGAGCCCTGCACCCGGCTCCTGAAGTCAACGTCTCCGTCCAGTTCCATGACGTCCATGTTGTCCAAAATCAAGTCGATCCCCGGCTCCATCAAATGGTGCCAGACGGGGTTGGGCAGCAACGAGGAGGGAGCGTAATTGGAGCTTGCGAGCAGCACCACGTCTTCTGCAAAGAGCTGCCGCAACAATCGTGTGAGAAGGGCTGCATCACCCGAGTCATGGACATGAAACTCATCGAAGTAAAGCACCTTGGCACCCGAGGTTAAGTCACGCACAGCCTCCTCGACAGCAGTTGCCGCGCCTCGGCGCTCGTGGATCTGCCGATGCAGCTGGTCGAAGAACCCATGGAAGTGAACGCGGCGTTTCGCTTCAAGGGGGAGTGCTCGGAAATAGGCGTCAAGAAGCCAGGACTTTCCCCTGCCCGCTTCGCCCCATACGTAGAGGCTCCTGACCCGCGGCCGACGTCGGCGAGGAGCCAGCAAGTCTTCGGCCAGGTCCAAAAGTTGGGATCGGACGGCAATTTGGGAAGCATTGAGACCGAAACCTGAATCAACCGCCGATTCATCAATGGCAGCCGTCAGCCATTTTCGCAGTTCCCGGTTTTTCACCACGCGGCCAGTATCTCACTGATTCACTTCGAGCTGATGACCCCTCCCTCCGCTTCATCCGTCATGGTGGCAAGGACGGTCGACATGGAATGCAATCAATCTTGGTGCAGTCGGGGCCACATCGCGCTGGCGGTTTCACTCGAGCCCGTGCATGGCGGGACACCCAGTGCCGGGACAACATCCCCGGATGGTGGGACGCTTCAGAAACTCGTTTGAGGTTTGGCGTCATGATTCGAGCAGGCGTGTGTCTGTTGGAGGGAGGCGTCGTCAAGTACACCATCACGGTAAAGAATGACGGCCCAGCGACGGCGAGTGGCGTCGTCGTGCAGCAGTACTTGTCCGAGGAGTTCCCATTCGCCAATGCAAGTTCCAACAATGGAGCCTGCGATGAAGCCACCGGGAAGTGGAAGCTGGCTGATGCGCTGGCCCCGGGCACCTCGGCGGTGCTCACACTCACTTTCGACACTCGAGGATGCGAGGGTGGAAGCATAACCAACACCGCCACCATTGCCGCCGCCGACCAACACTCCAGTTCAGACAGCGAAGGGGTCACGTCCACCGTCGAACTGGAGCAATGCGCGACGCCGCCGGTGTCTCCGGCTGCAAGCGAACCGCCGGCACCGACGGCATTAGTTCCCTCGGCTGACGCGACAACTGCTTCGGCCAACCCCACAAAGGACGAGCTGGCTTCCACTGGTTTCGATGCAAAAATGCTCGGAGTCTTGGCACTCCTGATCGCACTATTGGGGGCTGGAATTATGCTGACGGCTCGACGTCGACGCAGTTCCAGGCACTGACTGGAGCGTTGGAGGGCCCATAGGCAATAAGAACCACCCAGATCCAAGTCTGGGTGGTTCTTATTTGACTAAGGATTCGAGCTTCCGGGACGCCTCCAGTTTCCAACTTGCATCCTCGATCATGCGGCGTCCACCGGTGACTCCATCGAGCATTCCTGTTTCAGCCGGTACAGAGGCTACGAGGCAATCAGCGAACTTCAGTCATGCGAAGCCATGGCAGTGTCACGCGCCAATACTGAAGGCCACCTCGAAGGATTACGAGGATCCGACTGAGGCTGGCCCCAGGTTTCCTATTTCGACGTCGCCGCGGTCTGTTGTGCAAGGGTGCGTGGCCGGTCCCGCCACGCTCCCGTGGACCACAGAACGGCCGCAATCAGGGCCGGCTGGAAGAACAGCCGGACAAAGCGTTTGGAATCTGTGTCGAGCCCAAAACCGTCGCGTGCATGCAGCCACTGGGCCAGATTGCCCGGGAACACTGCCACAAAGAACAGCGCCACGAGCCAGCCGACCGGGACGCGCCGTCGGGCCAGGAAGACCAGGGAGGCCCCAAGCGTCATTTCGGCAATGCCTGAGGCCACGACCACAAAGTCCGGATCGAGCGGCACGAACTTTGGAACCTGGGCCTGAAACTCCTGGCGGGCAACCGTCACGTGGCTGACGCCCGCGTAGGCGAGCATGGCACCCAACACCACGCGCAACCCGGTCCGCGGCTTGGAGGTTGCCGTTTTCCCTTCCATGAGCCGGGCAAGAAACCCCTTGCGGGTCTCAGTCATCGGAGACAGTCACAGTGACGTCGATGTTGCCTCGGGTGGCGTTGGAGTAGGGGCACACGAGGTGGGCGGCGTCGGCGAGTTCTTGGGCCAGACCTTGCTCCAGCTCGGGAATGACGACCTCCAGCTCCACTGCCAGCTTGAATCCACCCTCGTCATTGTTTCCGATCTGCACCCGCCCGCCCACGGTTGAGTTCTCAATCTTGATCTTCCTGCCGCGCGCCACGGCGTGAAGGGCCGAGTGAAAACATGCGGCGAATCCTGCGGCGAAGAGCTGTTCAGGGTTGGTCCCGGCACCGGAACCGCCGAGTTCCTTGGGTGGAGTCATGGACACATCAAATGACCCGTCCGAGGTGGCGACGCGGCCCTCGCGTCCCTGGCCGGTGGACAGTGCTTCTGCGGTGTAGAGAGCGTTCATGATGGGTGCCTTTCGACGTTTTTGGTTGGAGCCAAACAGCATCGCTGTTCGGAGACTGGGGTGGAGCTGAATTCCTTCAGCGTCAGTTGGTGCTTGCCGTTATGCTGCGCATGGCGACGGTGAGTCGCTGCAGGGTGCCAATGAGTTCGCGGGCCGCCGCAACATCCGGCAACCCGGTGGCGTGGGCAATGGCAGCCGGGATGTGGGACAGCTCCCCGCGGAGTTCTGCCGCCTTGTCACTTGGGGAAATCGTGACTATCCGGTTGTCGTCGTGGATTCGCTTTCGCTCGATCAGGTCTTTAGTCTCCATGCGGCGCAGGAGGGGCGAGAGCGTGCCGGAGTCGAGCTGCAGCATCTCGCCGAGCTCATGGACTGATTTGTCCCCTTCTGCCCAGAGCACCACCAGCACCAGATACTGGGTGTAGGTCAGGCCCCACGGTTCCAGCAACTCCGTATAGGCCCTCGTGGTTGCCCGGGTCGCGGAGTAGAGGGAAAAGCACACCATTTCATCGACAATTGCCATAGCAACATCATGGCACACAACTTAGTTTTGCACAATGTGCATTTGTCCGGGCTTGAGAGATCCACACACCCCAACCCCAAAAAAACCACCTGCAAGCGCTAAACTGGGGCCTTACGTATTCTGCCGCGGGGCCGGGCAATTCCAGGCCGCCGGCATTCCCCCGAGGAGCCCCTTCACCCATGAGCACTGTGCCATTGCAGCCAGCCCCCACCCTGAGCTGGACGCAGGGGGATGCCGAGCATTCGGCCCGCTGGTTTTCCGCCAGCGGCGCCCTCCCGCCCAAGACCTTGCAGGCGGTGGATGATTCCCTCACCGCCGACGACGCCTATCGCCTCGCTGCCCAGGGCACGGCCATGTTGTGGCAGGGCGACTACCACAATGCCCGCCAACTGCTCTCGGCCATAGCCCGCCGCCTGCCCATCTTTTCCAGGCACGACGGCGAGGACGTCGCCAAGGCGTTCTACCGCTACCGCCAGGGGCGTACGCAGCGGGCAAGGATGCTTGGCTTGTTGTTGGTTCCGCTGGAGCCCGGCCCCGCGGTGGCGCTGCGCCGGGCCCCGGATGTCGCCGAGGCATGGACGGCCGCGGCCGGGGACGTCGCCGAGGCAACTGTCACCCCGTTGCAGGATGTGCTCGGTGCCGTGGGTGCGTTTGAATGGCGCCGCAACGGCGTCTTTGTGCAGGAACTCGACGCCGTCATCTACCCGCACTACGGCACGTTTGCGCCCATCCGCAGCGAGTATCTGGCGCTGGTGGAGCAGGCGGAGCTGCCGTCCACGGAGCTGGCGTTCGACGTCGGCACCGGCACCGGCGTGCTGGCGGCGATTCTCGCCAAGCGCGGCATGCAGCGCGTCATCGCCACGGACACCGAGCCCAGGGCCATCGCCTGCGCACAGGAAAACCTGGCGAACCTCGGCCTGGACACGATTGTGGAGCCGACGCTGGTCAGCATGTTCCCGGCCGGGAAGGCGCCGCTGGTTGTGTGCAACCCGCCGTGGCTGCCGGGCACCGCCAACACCTTGCTGGACAACGCCGTCTATGACCCCAAGAGCCGGATGCTGAAGGCCTTCATCGCCGGCTTGGCCGAGCACCTGGACACCGGAGGAGAGGGCTGGCTGATCATCTCGGACCTGGCTGAACACCTGGGCCTGCGTTCACGCGAAGAACTTCTCCAGTGGATCGACAAGTCCGGCCTCGAAATCAAGGACAGGCTGGACACGGAGCCCCGTCACCCGCGCTCGATGGACCGCGCCGACCCCTTCTTTGCCGCACGTTCACGCGAGGTCACCTCGCTGTGGAAGCTGGTCGCGAGGGCCTAGCTTCGAAGGGCGCCTGGGCCCACCCTTCGGTCCATCGCCTATATGCAAAGGCCGTCATAGAAGTGATTCCTTGGTTACTCCTATAAGGGCGCAGATAGGAACGACTATTCACAATAAGATGTGTAAAATGTCAATGACGCACGCAGCCTTCAAAAACTAGTTGCATAACGCCGAATAAGCCCGATTGAGGTCACCAAGGGTTAATTCAATAACTATTGGAGACACGATGTCATGCCGCATGGCTAGATTGTTGCCCCCGGCGTGATTGCTACCTATGCCGCTCTTATCGCATTCATGGGCAAAATAATTCTTCTCACGGTGCTTCAGCCTGAGGATCAGTCGCAACCTAAGAAATTACAGTGGAAAGGAAGCCTGAATGACGAGAGTTAGGTACGCAACTGTTGTTATCGCCGTGATGGTGTTTGTGGTGGGTGTTGTACTGGGCCTTACCATCCCAGTGCAGGAAAGTTACTGGTGGCTCATGTTCGTAGTAGCTTCAATCATCGTCCTCTGCATGGTGGGGAAGTATGGGAAGAACCGACCCCTAGCTTTGACGGTTATTGAAGTCATCTCGCAACTTATGACGACGTTTGTCGGTGGTTTGATAACAGCCCAATTGGCATTGGGCATCGGTGAAGCGAAGCGAGCAGGCGTTGAGGGGTTCTGGGATGTTGCCAGTCAATTGCTGATTGACCGTGGTCTTTTACTGGGGCTGATGCTTCTGGCATACGGTCTTATGTTCGTGATTCAATTTGCGTCGTTAGATTACGTGGAGAAACGGCGGCTGATTTGAACTTTTTGGCTTTAACATCGAACTGATCAGGAACGGTCGTTTTTTGATATGGCCCACAAACTTAACAAGACCCGGGCAACATGCTGGGTCTTGTTGTTTCAGAAATGTCTTTCAAAACTGATGCCATTTTCCTCTAATTTGACTGCACTGAGTGTACGAAGTTCTCTCCACTGCGATTTCGCGTCAGCAAGGGGAACGATCTACGGGGCTATCTCGTCTCTCGAATTGTTGCCAGTTAGATCCATTGTTTGCGCAGGCAGATCGTTACTCGAAGGTGCCTCAAGGCAGCTAAACAAGACGGCCTTTGCTGAACTGATTGGGCTGACAGCTTCAACAATTACCAGGATTCAATCGGGCGCGGTCGAGCCGACGTACGCCATGTTGCAGCGCATGGCTTCGAGTGCGGACTTTAAGTCGCCGAAGGCTCTCAGCGGAGGCCGTTTCAGCTGACGTCGCGTTTCAATATCTCAAAGGGCGCGCGTCTTCGGCCGTCTGCCGCCTTCAGGCACGTGATGCGACTCGGCCGTACTGGATAAGAGCACTCATGGTTGTCCAGCCGCTACGGGGAGCGATGTCAACTGACACACAGGGCGTTTTATGACCCCAGCTTCGGGAAATCCAACCGTAAGGTAATGGCTCGGTGGTTCCGGTCAGGATGCTTGCCTCCCTCAACGGATCGTACTTAATAGTCATCCACGATTTGGATGTATCGATGCGGATCGCACCCTTGGTCATGATCATTTCGGCGTTCGCTGGCAACAGAAATCTCTGGACGGCGAGGTCGTTGGACTCGTCGTGGGTGGAGAAACAGTCCTGGACGGATATTGAACCCTCTTGAAATGTCGCAGTGCGGCGCACGAAATGGGTCCCGTCAATCAGCGATTTGCCTCTGAGTTCCGCCACAGCAGGTGTTGACCCGAGCTGTTTAAGTGTGCTGTCCACACGCGAATCAGCCGGGTCGTACAGGGTTCCAGGGTAGAGATGATCAAACTTTGGAAAGAAGACTCCACTGTGTCCGCGCTGGGATTTCACAGCCCGCGTGAAAGGGTTCTTCCAATCGTAAGAATGAAGGCCGCCGTCCAGAATTAACTCGTCTGCGTCAACCGACAATGTCAGTGACGTGTCATCAACATGTTTGTGCACGTGGCTTGAATAGCCGCATTTAAAGGTTCTGTAGACACCGTCGTGCTTGTCGACAAAGAGCCCGCTTTCTTCCGTCAGTAGCACTCCATCGGTGGAAACGTAACCTGAGGGACTGCTCCCGGAGTCACCCATGGCCGGGTAGTGTCCGTTTGGAAGGACAAGCTGTCGAAGGGTGCTGGCTGCCGGTTCAATCATGGCCGACAGTGTTGAGGCGAATGTTGTCGAGCGCCTCGAGGCGTTGGCGAACTTCAGTATTTCTTTGCAGAAATTGATGTAGAAAGCCTGATAGCTGGCTGTATTCTCTCGGCATATCCACTGCGAATCGAAGGCGTTCAAAACGATCGTCTGTAGTTGGGCTTCTGCCAGAAGTTCGATTTTTTGGGACACAAAGGCTGGAAACATGTAGCGGGCGTGGAGGACTGCGGCGGCCAGCATCATTCCATGATTGTTCTGGACATAGTTTCCGACATCGCCAGCCCAAGTCAGGTCATGCTTCAAGATTGACTCGACAGCTTTGGGAAATGGACGGTCCATGATGGTGAACTGTGCCGCAAGCATGCACAGCGAACGGATTCGCATTGCAACTGCGTGATCCAGAGATGTCATTTGTGAGCTGAGGTCCGCCCAAGCATCACTGTCAATGAACTTTGAGTAACTCTCCAATAGTGCTGTGACCGTCGTGAAATTTTGCGTGGCCGAGAGCAATTGGGGAAGATGCCCCAGCGAATGTATCCATAGGAGCGTGCTTTGCCGTTGCTCGTAATCTGATCGTCCGTAGTTTGGCGCCGCCAGGGGGAAATTCACCTCAACCTGATTTGGCAATGAAACCTCAAAGTGGGTTTGAAAATCCCCTCGCAACTTCCAAAGTGGAGAACCAATCCGGATCATCGAATCCGAATGGTTCGCGAGGTAGTCCTCCGGCGACATTGCGGAGGTCCAAGAGAGCGTAGCTATCGGTGTCAACATATCCTCTTACCGAAGTTCAAAATATCCATGAATTCATGTCAGGCGGCGGCTCAGGGAACCTGCGGGCTACCCTGCGAAGTCCTCAGCGCGTGCTCCGCTGCCCAAAAGCTGATGGATGGCGGCAACGGTCCGTGCGGCGGCACGGCCGTCGCCGTAGGGGTTGGTGGCGTTGGCCATGGCGCTGTATGCGGACGGATCGGTGAGCAGGGAGGTAACCGACTCGATGATGGTGGCGGGGTCGGTGCCGATGAGCTTGACGGTGCCGGCGGTGACGGCCTCGGGGCGTTCGGTGTTGTCCCGCATGACCAGGACGGGCTTGCCCAGCGAAGGGGCTTCTTCCTGGACGCCGCCGGAGTCGGTGAGGACAACAGTGGCCAGGGAGATGAGCCGGGTGAATTCACCGTAAGGCAAGGGCTCAGTCACGAGGACGTTCGCTTTTCCGGAGAGCGCGGGCAGGACGGCCTCGCGGACGAGGGGGTTCTTGTGGACGGGCAGGACAATCACCACGTCCGGGTGCGCGTCGGCGAGGCTGGCGAGTGCGCGGCCGACGCCGCGCATGGTGTCGCCCTGATTTTCGCGGCGGTGGGTGGTGACCAGCAGGATGCGCTTGCCGGAGGCCGCGAGCTCTTCCAGCAAAGGATCTGTGAAGGGGATGTTCTTGTTGACCGTGGTCAGCAGCGCATCGATGACGGTGTTTCCCGTGACGGCGATGTCCAAAGAGTCGACGCCCTCGGCGAGCAGGTTGGCCTTGGAGGTGCTGGTGGGGGCCAGATGCAGGGAGGCGATTTGCGTGGTGATCTTGCGGTTCGCTTCTTCGGGGAAGGGCGAGAAGAGGTTGTGGGAGCGCAGGCCGGCTTCGGCGTGGACCACGGGAATGCCGGCGTAGAACGCGGCGATGGCCCCGGCCGTGGAGGTGGTCGTGTCGCCCTGGACGATGACGACGTCGGGACGGACAGTCGCGAACAGCGAGTCGAGACCGTTGATGGTGCGTGTCAGGATGCCGGCGAGCGACTGGCCGGGCTGGTGAATGTTCAAGTCATGGTCGGGGGTGATGCCAAAGAGGGCGTTGACCTGGTCGAGCATTTCCCGGTGCTGGCCCGTGACGGTGACCACGCACTCAAAAGTGTCGTCCGCCTTGAGCGCGGCGACGATCGGGGCCATCTTGATGGCTTCCGGACGGGTGCCGTAAATCGGCATAACAACGGTCATGGTTCCCCTTTGTGGATGGCAGCGAGCTCGTGGGCTCCAGCCCTAAAACCCCGCGGGCCCTGACTGTGGGCGCGCCGGTGCGGTGATTAAGCCGCAGTAATTGAACAGCAATGATTCACCCTTACGCTACGTGATTTCCTAATGCAGAAACGCACCAAATCAAGGGGCTGGCACCAGTGTTCACCTAAGTTCTTTTCAAAAGCCCCTGAGCGTATCGAGGCGTTCACCCGCCGTTAACAATTGACTGGCTAACTGGATTTCAGCGATGGACGGCAACCGCTGTCCACACCATGAACACTTCACATGAAGGGCGTCAGATGGTAAATCCAGCAGCCGCCGGGAATGCTGCGCCCGCGGCAGGCACCCGCGAGGATATGGCCACCACCGTCCGCACTGCCTTGTGGCACCTGCGCAAGGGCGGGCTTCCCCAGGTGCGTTCCTGGGCGCAGTCCAAGACAGCACCCAAGGAGGCCGCCGCCGCCGAACCGGTCCTGGGCGCCACCGGCACCTGGGTTGGCACGGGATCGCAGCGCCGCCTGCAATTTGCCCCCACGGAAAACGGCCCCGGGCTCGCACCTCGAAACCCGCAGGTCCGTGCCGCCGTCATCCTGGACGACTTTTCCGCACTGGCCCTTGGCAGCGAATGGGACTGCACCCAACTGTCCCGGAAGTCATGGCGCGAGCAGGTCCAGGCGCAGGACTTCAACATCTTGTTTGTGGAGTCCGCCTGGGCCGGCTTCAAGAAGGAATGGTTTGGGAAGGTCGACGGCGCCACCCACCAGGGCTCCGAACTTGCGGACATTGTGGCCCACTTCCGGGAGCGCGGCATCCCGACTGTTTTTTGGAACAAGGAAGACCCCGTCCACTACGACGACTTCCTGGCCGCAGCCCAACTCTTTGACCAGGTCTTCACCACGGATGCCGACCGGATCCCGGACTACCGGCGCGACCTGGGACATGACCGTGTGGGTCTGCTGGCCTTTGCCGCCCAGCCGCGGCTGCACAACCCCATCCGTCCGGCAGCCGGCTGGCACGACCGTGACATTGCCTTTGGCGGCATGTACTTCAGTGAGAAATACGATGCACGCCGCGGACAGATGGACCTGCTGTTGGGAACCGCAGCCAGGCTCTCCAACACCATGGAACACGGACTGGAGATCTTCTCGCGGCAGCTGGGCGGGGCCGCAAAATACCAGTTTCCGGCAGCCCTGTCCCCGCACGTGGTCGGCAGTCTGGACTACGCGCAGATGCTGACCGCCTACAAGGCGTACAAAGCCATGCTCAACGTGAACACGGTGACGGAATCGTCCACCATGTGTGCACGGCGGGTCTTTGAAATCCTGGCAAGCGGCACCAACGTCATCTCCACGCCCAGCAAGGCGCTGGCGGCATTGTTCGGCCCGGGCGAGGTGTACATCTGCGCCACGGAACAGGACGTCGAGCATGCCGTGACTTCCCTGGTGCGTGACCCCTTCGCTGCCGAACGCAGCCTGCACCTGGCCCAGCGCCGGATCTGGCAGCAGCACACGTACCGGCACCGCTGTGAGACTGTCCTTTCCGCCGCGGCCCCGCACCTGGGGTTGGGGACAAAGCGGCCCCGGGTGACCGGCGTCGTCGTGGTGGAGAGCGAAGCCCAGGTGGACCGAATCTTTCAAACCATGGGCAGCCAGGTTGGTGTGGACGCGGAACTGGTCCTGGTGGTGCGGGGGTTCGACCTGGCCGGTACTGCGTTGCTGGAACTGCAGGACGAGCACAATATCCGGGCAGCGGCCTGGATCTACGCGGGAGCAACAGATACCCGCGGGGCCTGCCTGAATCGGGGGATCGAGGCGGCCTCCGGCGAGGTGCTGGCCATCATGAACCCCGCCGACCACTACGGGCCCAACTACCTCAGCGACCAGCTGCATGCATTGGAGTATTCGGAGGCGGATGTGGTTGGCAAGCAGGCGCACTACTCGCTGCGCCTGGACACCGGGAAGGCGTATTTGAAGGCACGCCAAACCGAACACCACTGGACCACTGCGCTGCAGGCAGCCACCCTGACGGCCCGTGCGGACGTCTTCCGCGGGCAGCCGTTTTCGGACAGCGACAAGGAAGCCGAGTCCGGGTTCCTTGCCCACCTCCACCAGGGCGGGGCCAACATCTACTCCGCAGACAGGTTCAACTACCTGCGCATGGTTAAGGGCGGCACGGCCCAGCTCGCAGTCACATCCGCAGGCGAACGCGACGCAGCCCTTGCCACCCACAAACACGAAGTTTCCCTTTAGGAGCATTGACGCATGAAAACCATCGAGCATGTGGCCGTCATCGGCTTGGGCTACATCGGGCTGCCCACGGCGGCCATCCTTGCCAGCAACGGACTTCGGGTCAGCGGCGTGGACACCAACGACGGCACTGTCACGGCTGTCAACGCCGGCGAGGTCCCCTTTGTGGAGCCCGGCCTTGGCGCATTCGTGCACGACGCCGTCAGGGACGGGTTCCTGACGGCCGGGTCCGCGACTCCTGCCGCAGACGCCTACATTGTGGCAGTGCCCACCCCGTTCCTTGCGGACCGCTCCGTGGATGAGCGGTTCATCCGCGCCGCAGCCGAAAGCATCGCCCCTCAGTTGGCCGGCGGGGAACTGGTCATCCTCGAATCCACCTCGCCGCCCGGCACCTCCGCCCGCATGGGGGAGTACCTGGTGGAACTGCGCCCCGACCTGGGGCTGCGCCAGGAAGAAGGGAAACCAGTCATTCATGTTGCCCACTGCCCGGAGCGGGTGCTGCCGGGGAAGATCATGGAGGAAATGGTCAGCAATGACCGGATTATCGGCGGACTGACCACGGAGGCTGCGGAACTGGCCCGCGATCTGTACGCGGTGTTCTGCTGTGGCGAGCTGCTCGTGACCGATGCCGCCACGGCGGAGATGGCCAAGCTGGTGGAAAATTCCTTCCGAGACGTCAACATTGCCTTTGCCAACGAGTTGTCGGTCCTTGCGGAGAAGTTCGGCGTGAACGTCTGGGAACTCATCGAACTGGCCAACCACCACCCCCGGGTGAACATCCTGCAGCCGGGCCCCGGAGTGGGCGGGCACTGCATTGCCGTGGACCCATGGTTCATTGTGGCCGGCGCGCCGGAGGAAGCCAGGCTGATCCGCACCGCCCGGGAGGTCAACGACGCCAAGCCGCGCTGGGTGGTGGACAAGGTCCTCACCGAACTGGAAGCACTGCCCGCGGACGCGGAAATTGCGCTTTTGGGGCTGGCCTTCAAGGCCAACATCGACGACCTTCGCCAGTCGCCGGCCCTGGACATTGCCGTGGAACTCGCCCGCAAGCTGGACAGCCGGCGCATCAACATTGTGGAGCCCAACATCGAGGTGCTGCCGAAGGACTTTGCCGGCATGGACCATGTGCGGCTGCTGGACACCACTGAGGCAGTCAACCGTTCGCAGCTCCTGGTGGTGCTGGTGGACCACCGGGAGGTCCGCGGCATTCCCCGGGAGAGCCTTGGCGGAAAAGTGCTTGTTGATACGAAGGGGATCTTCCGGGGATGAGCATTCAACAACGGGAGCGCACCATGGAAGTCTGGGATGGGGCGGAAGTCCTGAACAATGCCCGCATCCATGAATCGGTGCTGTGCCTTGCGCCGCATGAATTGACGCGGCAGGAACTCCGCCTGGTGGCGGGGGATGCCCAGTTCATCAAGTCCATCGACGAAGCGCCGGCCGTGGCAGAAGCCAGCTACGCTGCCGTGGTGGTTTTCGCCGCCGGGCTGGAACTGGCCCGCGAGCTCCTGCAGCTCAATGCCCTCGACGGCACCTGCAGGATCCACTGGCAACTGGGCCTGGATCTGATGGAGGTCCTGGAAACCCTGGCACAGCTGCAACTGCCGTTTGGTGTGCGGGTGGAAAGCGTCAACCACTCCGAGGCGGGAACAGTTGTCACCACCGCGCTGACCACCGGCGGGATGCTGGACACCGACAGCTACCGCCGCGGGGTGCAGGCAGGAAGTGCGCACCGGCCCGTGCATCCGGGAGTGGTGCATCCGGCAACGGGGCAGGGGACTGCACCGGACACGGGAAGGCTGTTGCAGGAAAAGCTGCTGCACACACTGCAAACTATTGAACCGCTCATCGACGCCGTGCCGCCCTGCGGCCATCCGCACGACGGCGACGCGGAGAGCCAGCTCATCCTGCTCAAGCGCAAATACAGTGCACTGGAGCGCAGGTACAACTCATTGGCGGCTTCACAGTTGGGGAAGCTGACGCTTCGCCTGTGGGCACGCAAGCGCGGCAGCACGCCCCGAGGCAAGCCAGCAACCGGCAGCACGCCCGGAACTGCAGGCCGTGCCCAAGCCCTCGCCGCGAAGGTCGGGTAGACACCCATGCAGACACCCATGAAGGACACCGCAATGAAGAGCCGCACAGCCCACCAACAGGATGCTGACTTTGGTGCCCGCATGCTCATGGACAGCGACGCCAGACATGCAGAAATGGCCAAGCTGAGGGAAAGCCTTGCCGGACGCGGGGTGCCGGCGGAACACGGCGGCTGCCTGCCCGGGGTCTCCGTCATCGTCCCGTCCTACAAGGGCGAAGACCACCTGCCCGCCTGCCTGAACTCCCTGGGCGCGCAGACACTGCCGCCACACCTCTTCGAGGTCATCGTTGTGGTTAACGGCGTGAAGGACGGTTCCCTGGAAGTACTGAAGGTCTGGAAGAAAAAACATCCCCAACACCAGCTGCGCATCATCCACCAAGCCACACCCAGTGCCGGAGCCGCCCGCAACCTCGGCATCTCGCTGGCGGCCCACGCCTTCACCACCTTCGTGGACGACGACGACTATGTTGGCCCCGAATTCCTGGAACGCATGCTGGCCGTTGCCGGACCGGACACCATTGGCATCAGCCCCATCATCAACGTCGAAGCGGACGGCACCTGGGCCGAGCAGAACCCCCTGAACGGATACATCACCGCCAAGGCCGGGGGAGACTTCCCGCTCACCACGCTGCCGCCGCTGCTCGGATTCAACGCCTGCAAGCTCATCCCCACCGCAGCGCTGTCCCGGATCCGCTACGACGGCGGACTCCGCAGCGGCGAAGACATCTGCTTCATGGCCTCCGTTGCCGTGTCCCAGGAGTTCAAGGCCCGGGTCGGAACCACAGACACGGATGGAGCCTACTTCCGCGTGCTCCGGGACGATTCCATCTCCCGCCAGGACCTCACCTTTGATTTCGCCGTCACCCAGCGCTTGGAGGTCATGGCCGTCCTGGAACAGGGCAGGCCGTGGGACCTGTCCGCCAATGACCAGCTCCTGCAGGGGCTCATGCGCTCGCAGGCAGGCTTCATCGGCCGGTACCTGGACGCCCACCCGGAACAGCTGGACGCCATCCACGCAGCCGTCGAGTCCTCCCCGGTTCGGGACTTCCCCTGGCAGCAAATCAACAAGGGCAAGGCCCGCGACCTGGTGGTCAGTTACTGCTTCGCCCCCTACTCGGACACCAGCGCCGTGGTTGCGGCCAAGGCCATTGTGGAACGCGGCAACATTGTGGACGTCATCTCCAACGACATGGACGGCGTGCGCCGCAAGGACTCCAGCCTGACCACGATCGCCGGACGCTACGTGGAAAACTCCGTCGTCATCGATGCGCCCCCGTCGTTCGCCGGCTGGGAAAAGATCTCGGAATTCGTCACCAAGGGATCGGCGGCGGCCAACCGCCAGGACGCCCGGGTTGGCGGGTACCGCACCCTGTACAGCCGGGTGCTGTGGACCGGCTCGCATTTCCTGGCCGCCAATTTCAAGCTCAGCCACCCGGCAGTGGTGTGGACGGCGGAGTTCTCCGACCCCGTCAGCGCTGATGCCGAAGGCCGCCCGCGCAAGGGCAACCTGGTGCGGGACGAGCTGTTCCAGGAGTTTGCCCGCGGCGTCCGTGCCGCCGGGTTCCCGGTGCCGGCGACGGACAACCTCTTTGAATGGTGTGAGTACGTCACGTATGTCCTCGCCGACGAGATCATTTTCACCAACCACAACCAGCGCGACTACATGGTGTCGAGGATCGCCAGCAAGAAGCTGCGCCGCCGCGTCCTGGACAAGGCCACGGTCCGCTTTCACCCCGTCCCGCCCCAGCGCAGCTACACCGTGGTTCCGTCGGGCTACCAGCTCTCACCGCATGTGCTGAACATCGGCTACTTCGGCGCCTTTTACGACAACCGCGGTCTCGACGACGTCCTGACGGCATTGGTCAACGCCCCCATGGACGTCCGCCGGCAGGTGCGCCTGCATGTGTTCACGGACCGGAAGAAGGAGTTTGGCGCCAAGGTGAAGCGGATGGGCCTGGCCGGCAACGTGCTGTTCCAGAGGTATCTGCCGTACCTGGAGTTCCTGAACATCTCCACCCGCTTCGACGTGCTGGTCGTCAACGACGTTGAGCGCGGCGCGGAGCTGCCCATCAACCCGTTCCTGCCGTCGAAGTATTCGGACTACGTGGGGTCCGGCTCCAAGATTTGGGGGCTGGTGGATGAGGGCAGTTCGCTGAGCCAACGCGAGCTTGCCTACAAATCTCCCGTCGGCAACGGCTCGGCGGCGCTGAAGACCGTCAGCAGCATCCACCGGGAATGGGCGGCCGTCCGCGACCAGGGTTCGGCATAGATGGCAGGGGCAGCCGCTGTGGTTTCCGTCAGTGAACCGGGCTTTTCCGCCGGCGGCCGGCTGAGCCTGGACATCGGCACCTCCCACGGCGTGAAGAACCTCTTCTTTGACATGCACGACGCCGGGATCCCCAGTTTCGATTCCATCGCCGCCACTGTTGGGCTGCTGCTGGGACGGGGCACTGCGGGCGTGGACTTTGACTTTCCCGTCTCGGCACGGACGCTGGAGGCACTGGCGGCACACTGCCGCTGTGCGGTGAACTCAGCCAGGGTGGGGAAGGAAGCCCGCCATCCGGCCGCGTCACGGGTCGGGCTGGCCTTTTCCGGCGGATTTGATTCGCTCATGGCCCGGGACTTGCTGCCGGCGGACACGGCGCTGCTGTCCCTGGACTTCGGCGGACGATTCGCCCGGGAACGGGCCATGTTCAACACTTTTGATTCGCATGTGGTCGGCACCAACCTGGTGGACATTGGCTTGAACCGAAAGTCCTGGAGCTTCATGGCTGCCGCGAACGTGCTGTTGCGGGATTCCCTGGGACTTGGCACCCTGTCGTTTGGCACCGTGACGGAGGCCCGGCCCAAATACTTCCGTTTTGACGGGCAAACGCAACCCGTCGGCTCCACCCTCGAAGCCGTCACGGAAATGCCCATTTTCAATCCGGTGCTGGGCCTGACGGAAGTGGCCACGGCACAATACGCCCTCAACCACCACCCAACACTGGTGGCGGACATCCTGAAATCCGTGGCGAATCCGGGCGAGGAAAAGGCCTATCGCAAGCAGCTGCTGCTTCTGGCCGCCGGCGCCCACGCAGGAAACGCCGTGGCCCCCGCAGCCGCGAGTCTTCCCGCCCGGCCGATTCTCAACTGGGGCTCGAGCCTCGCTGCGGACTTCCTGTCCCTGTACCTCATGAAGCACCTCGGCGCCGGGATCGTCCAGAAGCTGTACACGGAGCCCATCCCGGACGCCGCAAGGCAGTTGGTGGACAAGCTGACGTTGAACTTCTTCGGCAGGGTCAATGCCAATTTCTATCAGGGCCATGACCGCAGCCTGCAATCCGGAATGTACCGGAAGCTGCTCCTGGCCGGTGTTGAACCGTACGGCTCCCACGACTTCCGCGAGTTTGCGCAGGTGGCAGCGCTTTTGGGCTGATCCCCGGCGACCGGGTTGACCCCTGCTTTTCGGCAGGGTGCAAGGAAGTTATCTTGGTGCGAAAAATGGGTGCGAAGGTGCGGTGCCACGTGGTACGTTTCTTCCAACTGACGAAAGCGAGCCCCAGGTGAGAAGTCGCCGTGTGCCCATTCTTTTTGTTTCGCTCGCAGCCGCAATCGCCCTTGTTGCGACCGGGTGCACGTCGGACTCTGACACAGACTCGCCACCCACCACAACTGCGTCGCCTCCAGCCAGTTCCGTGGCCGACGTGACGGTTCCGGATGCGTTCACCGCGATCACGATCAACCCGATCGGGGAGCCTCCGCTGCCGTTCCGCGGCACGGACGGCAAGTACCACGTTGTCTATGATCTGCAGCTGACCAACGCCACGAAGGTGCCGGCCACTTTGGGCAAGATCGACGTCGTCGACGGGACGGATCCGAAAAAGATTCTCGCCAGCTTCACCGGAACGGCGCTCATCGACCCGACGTGCACTTTCGGCAACTGCAATCGACTGCGTGGCTTGCCAGCGAGCGTCATCGACAATGCAGAGATCCCGCCGCAGGAGAGCCGGGTGCTGTTCATTGACTTCACCCTGGATTCGCTGGAGCAGGCCCCGAAAGTTCTGCTCCACCACGTCTCCGGGGCCGGTGCTGCCTCCCCGGCGTTCGGCACGCCGGGTCCGGTCGACTATCTGAGCACACCGCTCGCTCTCTCCACCCAGACCTTGCCGGTCATCTCGCCGCCCGTGAAGGGTGACAACTGGATTGCCCTCAACGGTTGCTGCGAGCCTGGTTTCCCGCATCGCAGTTCGGTGATGTCGGTCAACGGCAAACTAAACAACAGTCAGCGCTTCGCAATCGATTGGAAGCGGACCAATGACCAAGGCGAGTTCTACACCGGCGACAAGACAAGCAATGAGAGCTACGCCGACTACGGCTCGGAGATCCTCGCCGTGGGCGACGCGACGGTGGTGTCGATCCTCGACGGCATGGAGGCGAATGCGCCGGGCGTCCTGCCCGCCAGCAACCCGGCATTGGCAGCGAAATTGACTGTCAAGAATGTCGATGGCAATCACGTTGTGCTAGATCTGGGAGGCGGTGTGTTCGCAATGTACGCCCACATGATCTCCGGTTCGGTCGCGGTTAAGCCCGGCGACAAGGTGACCGAAGGCCAGGTGATCGGAAAACTCGGAAACACCGGCAATGCCAATGCTTCACATCTGCATTTTCAGCTGATGGACGGACCGAGCCTGCTCGAGGCGGATTCGTTGCCTTATGCGCTGAAAAGCTTTCACTACGACGGACAGGTCGCCCCGCAGCAGATCGCGGATGCGGACGACTACCTGAGTGGGACGTTCCTGCAGGGCAAGCTGCCGAGCCCGGAATCACGGACCAATGAACTGCCGCTCAACCTGGCGATTGTGGACTTCCCGTAGTTGAGGCGGGCACTCAGTCCGGCGCGGCGGGGGTCGCGGTTCGAAGGAAGCTGCGGACGGCATCACGGTTGCGGGTCAGGGCATCGATGCGGGCTCCCATCTGATCCACCTCACGTGCCAGATTGTCCGCAAGCTCCTTGTCCACCTGAGGCCGCAGCGCCGGCCCGGAACCGTCAAAGCAAGGCACCACGACGCGGATGACGCGTGTGGACAGCCCGGCCGCAAGAAGATCGCGCACCTGCTCCACCTGAACGGGACGCCAATTCACCAATTTTCATGCCCAGATCCACCACCCGATAGAGAACAACATTGACGTGCTCGTCAAAGTTTACCGAGTGCCCGCCGCGTGCGGAAAACGGTGTGAGGGCGCTCATGGTTGTCGGGCAGGAAGCCTCGGTTTTGACCTTAACGTCAACGTCAACGTTTATTCTTTGAAGACCCGGCCGGACGCCCGCTTGGCCAGGACAACAACCCGCACACCAGACAGGCGGGTGGATTAGCAAGGAGATCTTCGATGAAGGCACCAATTGACCCTCAGGGAATAGCGCTGGTCGTCGGCGGGACAGGAATCTCAGGCAGTGCGCTCACCAGGGAACTCGTTGCCCAGGGATGGCGGACCATCAGCCTGTCCCGGCGTGAGGCTTCTCCCCAAGCCGGCATCGAGTCGGTGCGGGCGGACTTGACCGACCTGCAGTCCGTGCAGACCGCACTGGCAGGACTGAATCCCACCCACGTGTACTTCACGGCCTGGAGCCGGATGCCCACCGAAGCCGAAAACATCTCCGTCAACGCCGGCATGGTCCGCAATGTCCTGGACGCCGTCGGTCCGTCCGGGAAGCTGGAGCATGTGGCCCTGGTGACCGGACTCAAGCACTACCTCGGACCATTCGAGGCGTACGGCACGGGCTCAACACGGGACACCCCGTTCCACGAGGACGAGCCCCGGCTGGATGCACCGAATTTCTACTATGCCCAGGAAGACGAGCTGTGGCGGGCCGCCGATCTCTACAATTTCGGGTGGAGCGTGCACCGTTCGCACACCATGATCGGACATGCCATCGGCAACGCCATGAATCTTGGCCAGACCCTCGCAGCCCAGGCAGCACTGTCCCGCGCGGAGGGCACGCCCTTTGTCTTCCCCGGCAATGAGGTGCAGTGGAATGGCGTCACGGACGTGACCGACAGTGGCCTGTTGGCCCGCCAGATGGTCTGGGCGGCCACCACCCCGGGCTTGCCGAGCCAGGCTTACAACACAGCGAACGGCGATGTCTTCCGGTGGCGCTGGATGTGGCCACGGATTGCGGAACTTCTCGGCGTGGAACCCGAGGGCTTCAGCGAACGGGCGCGTCCCCTGGAAGAGCAGATGGCCGGCAAGGCAGATGCATGGCGCCAGCTGGTGGAACGCGAGGGCCTCGCCGAAGCTGACCTCTCCCGAGTGGCGTCCTGGTGGCACACCGACAGCGACCTCAACCGCCCCGTTGAGTGCTTCACCGACATGAGCCGCAGCCGCAATGCCGGGTTCACCGGCTACGCCGACACGCTCGCCTCGTTCGCAGCTTTATTCGACACACTTCGCGCGGAACGGATCATTCCCGCCTGACCGCGACCGAAGGAGTAGCTCGCTCGGATTACAAGCAACCGCCGGTCGCCGGGATCTTGGCCACGGCGGCGGAGATTTCCGTCAATACGGTGTCGGACGGGATCTTGTTTGTTTCCAGCACCAGCTCGGTGGCGGGGGTGCGGCCATAGGTGGTGATGGTCCAGGTGGAATCGTTGTCCTTGAGGACCCAGTCCACACCATTGACGGTCACGCATTTGTCGGTGGTGGGGCCGGGCACCACAACGCCGCAACGCAGGACCACAAGGGAGGGATCGCCCCAGGCGGCGGTGGCCTGGCTGGTGGTGGTTCGGCGTTGGGAACCGGCAAGGGAGTCCGGCAGGGCCACCATCATCGGGGCGCAGGCCGGATTGTTGGCGTCGTCAGCCTCGGTAACGGTCACCGATGGTGCACAGGCGGTCAGAACTAATAGGGCAGCGGCAGCACAGGGCACAGCGATCCGCCAGGAACGAGAAATCAAAGGCATGTCCACAGCTTATCGGCTGAAACTGTGAAGGAGCCGTTGGGTGGGCCGGGCCACAGAACGCCCAACCTTGAAGGGCAGACACCGCCCGAGGCAGCGCCCGGAAGAGCTGGTGATCTCCATCACCGAACCAAGCCAAAAGCCGCGCAAACACCCACTGGTCCCGCAAGCACCCAGCATCGCATGCAAGGATAACGTCCATGATTCATGAACTCGATCCAGACCGGCCTGCCGCCCCGCCCGCCGGAACCCGGCGAAAGCGCAAGACCGGGCGCAACGTTTTGTTGGTGCTCCTCGGGCTCGTCGTGGTCGCCGCGATTGTTGGCACCGTCTTCGTGGCCAACCTTGCCCACAGCTACGACAGCAAGACGGAAAAGATCGCCGACGCGTTCCCGGACGATGCATCCCGGCCGGCCAAGTCGGACTCGGGAGCCATGAACATCCTGCTGCTGGGCAGCGACAGCCGCGGAGACTCCGTGGACATGGCCGGCGAGGGCCAGGCGTCGGACCAGCGCTCGGACACCATGATGTGGGTGCACATCCCCGGGGACCGCAAGAACATCGTCATGATGTCGATCATGCGTGACACCTGGGTGGACATCCCCGGCGTCGGCGAAGCCAAGATCAACGCCGCCATGGCCAACGGAGGCGTCCCGCTGGTGGTGGAAACCCTTGAGGGGCTCTTCCACAACCGCCTCGACCATGTGGCGATTGTGGACTTTGAGGGATTCAAGGCCATTACCGATTCGCTGGGCGGCGTAAACGTCGACGTTCCTGTGGCGTTCACCACTGCCGACGACGAGTTCAACTTTGCCGCCGGCCCCCAAATGTTGAACGGCGATCAGGCCCTTGGCTTTGTGCGTGAGCGCTACGCCTTCGCGGACGGGGACTACCAGCGCGTGCGCAATCAGCAGATCTTCCTGAAGTCGGTCATGAACACCGCACTCACTCCCGCCACGCTGGCCAATCCGGTCAAAATCAACGATCTTGTCGGCAAGGTTTCCCCGTATCTTACGGTCGATGAGGACCTGGACGCGGGCGTGCTCGGCAGTCTCGCTGTCAGCCTGCGGGACGTCCGCGGTTCGGATGTAAAGTCCTTTACGCTGCCTAACCTCGGCACCGGAACCAGTGCCGACGGCCAGTCGATCGTGGTGAAGGACGACGCCGCCATCTCGGCTATCTCGGAGGCGCTCACCAACGATTCGCTTGCGTCATACCTTGCGGACCACGAGCCGGGCTGATCGGCTCTCCGGCCGGGGGCGCGCCGGAATATGAGATAATAACGTGTTTGGACTATTCGGTTTGTGTCTCGCCGGGTTCCAGCGGTCATACACTCGCACTTCTCTTGGCTTTCTCACGGCCGGGATGGTTGTACTTAAGGGGAAATATTGGGCCACACGCTCACCCGCCGATGGATTGCGGCGGCCATTGCCGCTGTCATGCTGGCTGCCCTGTGGAGCATTCTCTTGGGCGGCGCCGCCCAAGCGCAGCCCGCACACGGCGTCGGCGACACGGCCGTGGTCCAGACGACGCAACAAGTTCAGCCCGCGCCAAAGCCCGCGCCAACGGTCAATCAGAACGTGGCACAGGAGGGCACGGTGGCAGCCAAGAAGGTCGCAGCCACGCCCAAGGCGCCGAAGGGCAGCCCCCTGGGCGTGCAGCTGGCCACCATCGCGGTGCTGGTGATTCTCGGCGTCGGATATTTCCGGCTGATGAGTCACTCCGGCCGACGGGCACCCGCCAAAAAGCCTGCCGAGGAACCCGCGGCAACTGCCGCTGCAGGGAACGGGAAGCAGCCAGACGGTGCTTGAAAAGTTTCAGTCGCTCAAGAGCAGTCTGACGGGACCACGGGCGCACGATCACGGCGGCAGCTCCGGTGCCCCCGGTAAGCAACTGCGCATCATGCTCATGATCCACTCGTACTGGCCGGAGAACAGTCCGCCACAGCGCCGCTGGACAACACTCATCCGTGAATTCCGGAAGTCGGGGTGGGACGTGGATGTTGTCACCCCCGTCGCCCACTTCCCTGAAGGCCGGCGCAGCCTTCCCGTCAGCGAGGCAGGCAGGCCGTTCCGCGGCCAAAAAGGCCCGCTGGGGGAGCGCATCAAACGCGTCCCCTACATCCCGCACAGCGGAAACTCCCATGTGGCCCGACTCCTGGACCAGCTGATCTCCGCCGCCATGTCCATCCCGGCCGGCCTGATGTGGCGCAAGGCCGACGTCGTCATTGTCACCGCGCCCAGCCTGCCCATCATGGTGGCCGGCTACGTCGTGGCGAAGCTGCGGCGCGTGCCTTTGATCGTTGAAATGCGCGACGCCTGGCCGGATCTGGCCCGCGACGCCCGCATTGTCAAGGGCAGCGTCAAAAGCATTGTGGAACGCGTGGTGGAAGCCATCCAGAAGCGCGCCGACCTGGTCGTGTCCGTCACCGAAGGCTTTGCGGAAACCCTGCGGGCCCGCGGCGTGAAGAACGTGGTCACGGTTAGCAATGGCCTGGACCTGGACTCCGTGCCTGTGTTTGACCCGCCCGCCGTGGACTCCGACACCTTCGAAGCCCTGTACCTGGGCAACCACGGCGAAAGCCAGCGCCTCGATGTTGTCATTCGTGCCAGCGCCCTGGTGGGGGATTCCATGCGCCTGCATATGGTGGGCCACGGCAGCCAGCGCCCCGGCCTGATGGAACTGGCGCAGGAGCTCAACGCACCCGTCACCTTCCACCCGTCCCTGCAGGGCTCGGACGTGCTTGACCGCTACAAGCAGGCGGACACGTGCATCGTCTCCCTGCGTGACGACTGGAAATCCTTTGAGGCCACCGTGCCGTCGAAAACCTATGAGGTCATGTCAATCGGCCGGCACGTGACGGCAGTAGTCCGAGGCGAGGCCGCACGCATCGTCAAGGACGCCGAATGCGGCGACGTCGTGGCATGGAACCCCGAGGCCGTTGCCGCTCTGTGGCGAGAACTGGCTGCCGACAGGACACGCCTGCACACCGGCACCACGGGCCGCGACTGGGTGCGCGAACACGCCAACTACCCGATGCTGGCACAAAAATACATGGACACCATTGCCGCGCTTGTCCGGGAAAAGAGTGCTGTTTAGTGCGGTTGTTGAAAAATGTCGTGCTGGCTGCCTCCACGGCAGCCCGGCACATCTCAGATGATCCCGTGGTGCTGGTCCTGCAACTTTCCCGGCGCCTGCCTGCCCGCTTCGTGCAGCCTGCGGCCAAGGCCGTGTGCCGGGCCATGCCCGCATCGGCAGCCCCGGCGGCCCTGATTGCTTCCTACGTTGCCGGCGATACCGCCGGCCTCGAACGGCGCTTTGACAAGGCCCGGACTGACGGAGTGGCCGGCAACCAGGCACGGCTAGCCGCCGATGTCGCGTTGGCTGCCGGGCAGCCGGAGTGGGCTGACGCGTTCCTGCCCGCCGCTGCCGGCAGCACGCGCCTGCCTGCCACCCTGGCCCGGCGCAACTGGTACGACGGCGACATGTCGGCTGCCGTGGTCGCCCTCTCCTCCCAGCGGGGAGCCCTGGGCAGGCATCACGACCGGCTGGCAGGGGAACTGCGCACGTTCAGCGGCTGGACCCCGGGGCTCCCTCCGACACCCATGACCCCGGTCCCTGGACGGGTGCTGCACTTTCTGACGAATTCCCTGCCGCACACCAGCAGCGGCTACGCCCAGCGGAGCCACTCCATCCTGGCGGCGCAGCGGGATGCCGGCTGGGACGTGCTTGCCGTGACACGGCTCGGCTACCCGGTCCAGGTGGGCAAGGTCCTCGCCGCCGGGCAGGACGTTGTTGACGGAATCACCTATGAGCGGCTGCTGCCGTCCCGCATGGATGCCACCGCCGATGCGAGAATGCAGCAGGAAGCTGAAGAATTGCTGCGCGTGGCGCTGGAATTCCGGCCCCAGGTACTGCACACCACCACCCACTTCGCCAACGGACTCGTTGTTGGCGCCGTGGCCCGGGCGCTCGGCATCCCCTGGGTTTACGAGGTCCGCGGCCAGCTGGCCGACACCTGGGCATCCACCCGTGGCGAGGAAGCCAAGGAAAGCCAGCGTTACCTCGCGTTCCAGGCATGCGAGGCCAGTGTCATGAACTCCGCGGACCAGGTGTTCACACTGGGCGAGACCATGAAGGACAGCATCGTTGCGGCCGGGATTCCTGCCGACAAGGTGCTGCTCGCACCAAACGCCGTGGGCGGAGAGTTCCTCGAGGCTCCCCCGACCCATGAGCGTGCCAGGACTGCACTCGGCTTGGACCCGGAACTCAACTACATCGGCACCGTCAGCTCATTGGTGGCTTATGAAGGCATGGACCACCTGGTGGACGCCTTTGCCATCTTGGCGCCGGGCTTTCCCAAGTTACGCCTCTTGATTGTGGGAAACGGCACATCGCGGCCCGCACTGCAGGAGCAGGTGAAGCGGTTGGCGCTGGACGGGAAGGTCATTTTTACCGGCCGGGTTCCCCGCGAGTCCACCCCTCTTTACCATGCAGCGCTTGATATTTTTGTGGTACCCCGGAAGGATTTGGCCGTCACCCGGGCCGTCACGCCGTTGAAGCCGGTGGAAGCATTGGCCAGTGCGCGGCCCGTTGTGGCGAGCAATCTGCCCGCGCTCCGTGAGATCATAGAAGAAAATGTTAACGGGAGGCTAAGTGCGGCGGACAATCCGGCGGACTTGGCCAAGGTTTTGTCTGGGCTGTTGTTGGATCAAGAGTTAAGGAACCAACTCGGCCTGGCCGGCCGCAACCGTGTTTTGGAAACGCGCACCTGGGCGGCCAATGCTGCCGCCTACAGCGCGGCATACAAGAAAGTTGTTGAATTGTCGTTGGATAGCCGGAGTGGCACGCATGACTGAAGCTGTTGCGGAGCTGCCCAAGCCTGCCGCCGTTCATGACGTGCCTGTTGATCTCAGCAAGCTCAAGAGGGTGGGGGCACGCCCGCCGTTCCTGGATTACCTTGTCCAGCTGTGGGATTTTCGCCAGTTCATCTACTATGACGCCCGTGCCAGGGTGCAGAGCAGCACACACCGCGACAAACTTGGCAGCGCATGGCTCATCCTGAACCCCGTCTTCAATGGACTGACCTACTTCTTGGTGTTCGGCCTGCTGCTCAACACCAGCAAGGGGATCCCCAACTTCATCGGATACCTGGTCATCGGTGTCTTCATGTTCCAAATAACGTCGGGCGCCATCATGAGCGGTGCCCGTTCGCTGCAGCAAAACAAGTCACTGGTACAAGGGTTCAGTTTCCCTCGTGCGGCCCTTCCCATCGGCGTCAATCTGCGCGAATTGCTCGCCAAGATTCCCATGTTCATCGCCATGCTGTTGATTATTTTGTTGGTCCCGCCAGTCGAGCCCATTAGCTGGCGGTGGTTGTTGCTGTTTCCGGTTCTTGCTCTGCAGTTTTCATTCAACCTGGGTGTGGGGCTGATACTGGCAAGAATGATATCCAAAGTTAACGATGTCACGCACCTGCTGCCGTTTATGCTGCGGTTTGTCATGTACTTATCAGCTGTTTTTTATTCACTTGACCGGTTCAAGGACCACCCGGTCATTCTGAAGGTCATGGAACTCAACCCCATGTTCATCATCATTGATATCACTCGTGATTCGGTTCTGTACGGGGTCACTCCCACGTGGGAGTCGTGGGCCACGCTCACGGCCTGGGCGTCCATTGCGCTTGTCGTGGGCATGCTCTTTTTCTGGCGAGCAGAGGAATCATATGTCCGGGGATAAGTTTCTCGAAGCACTGTTGGCTGACCCCTGTGTGGTTGCAAACAGTGTGGCCATGAAGTACCGCGTCATCTCCACCGAAGAGAAGGCCAAGACGCCCAGCCTTGGCTGGAAGTTCCTGCGGCGCCTCAAACCCAATCCCAACACCGTCACGGTCAACGCCCTCAACGAGCTGTCACTGGTGGTCCGACGCGGCGAGTCGGTCGGCGTCATTGGCCGCAATGGATCGGGCAAGAGCACCCTGATGAAGCTGGTCAGTGGCCAGGTTCGGCCCACCAGCGGGGCCATCCACGCCTCAAGCACGCCCATCATGCTCGGCGTCAATGCTGCGCTGGTGCCTGAACTCTCAGGCGACCAAAACATTGTCCTGGGCTGCCTGGCCATGGGATTGGACCGGGATGAGATCGACGAACGCTTCGATGAAATCGTTGAAGTCTCGGGCCTTGAAAAGTCCATCCACCTGCCCATGAAGTCCTATTCATCAGGCATGGGATCCCGGCTCCGATTCGCCATTGCCGCCTGCGGCAACCCGGAGATCCTGCTCGTTGATGAGGCCTTGAACACCGGTGACGCGCAATTCGCCGCCCGCAGCAAGCGTCGCATGGACGAGCTGCGTGACAAGGCCGGTTGCGTGCTGCTGGTCAGCCACAGCCTGACCACCATCAAGGACATGACCGGGCGCGTGGTGTGGCTGGACAAGGGGGACCTCATCATGGATGGCGACCCCAAGGAAGTCACGAAGAAGTACATGGAGTTCACCAAGTTGCTCGCCAAGGGCAACAATATTTCGGCACACAAACTCCTGTCAGAGGTGCGGACGTCCCTTGAGATGTCCAACATCATCAAGTCCGGAGATCTCGGGCGCCAAAATACGGTGATGTCCTGATGTATTCAGTCGACGAGGCCAAGACCGCCCTGTGGCATTTGCGATCCGGAGGACCGGACCAGCTGAAAGAGTGGCAGAACCGCCGCCGCGTGGACCTAGGTTTTGCCGCACCCACCAGTGTCCAGGGAGTCGAAGCCGGCTGGGTCGGCAGAGGCCGGAAACGCCACCTCTCCTTCACGCCGGCAAACCTGCCTGCCGGTGAAGCACGCCGAAGCGACCTCAAGGTCGGCGTCATTCTGGACGATTTTTCAGCCATGGCCTTCCGCTTCGAATGGAACGCAGTGGCACTGGACCCGGAGTCCTGGTCCCAGCAATTGGACGGCCTGGACCTGGTATTCATTGAATCCGCCTGGGCGGGCAATGATAGGCTGTGGCGCGGCAAGATTGGCGGCGACGGCGGTCCGGCGCAACAGTTCACCGACATGCTCGCCGCCTGCAAAGCCAAAGCCATCCCCTCCGTTTTCTGGAACAAGGAAGACCCACCGCACTACGACGATTTCCTGCCCGCCGCGCGGCTTTTCGATGTTGTCTTCACCTCCGACGAGGGACGCATCGAAAGCTACCGCGCCGATCTTGGCCACGACCGCATCGGCGTGCTGCCCTTCGCGGCCCAGCCGGCTGTCCACAATCCCGTCCGCCCAGCGAAAGGCTGGCACAAGCGCGACGTGGCCTTTGGCGGCATGTACTTCGCACACAAGTACCCCGAACGCCGCGAACAAATGGACCTCCTGCTCAACGCTGTCATGGACGCCTCCAGCAAGATGGACACTGGGCTGGAGATTTTCTCCCGGCAGCTTGGCGGCAACCCGGACTACCAATTCCCGGCGCCGCTGGACACCCGCGTAGTCGGGTCACTGACGTATCCGCAGATGCTCTCCGCGTACAAGGCCTACAAAGTCTTCCTGAACGTGAACTCGGTCGTGGACTCCGCCAGCATGTGTGCCCGGCGCATCTTTGAGATCTCAGCAGCCGGGACGCCCGTCATCAGTGCGCCCAGCGCGGCCATCAGGAACTTCTTCACCGAGAACGAAGTCCCGGTTGCCGACACCCGCACTGCCGCGGCCAACCTGAGCCGGGCGCTGGTGAAGAATGCCGAACTCAACGACAGGACGGCCCACCTGGCCCAGCGCCGGATCTGGGCGGAACACACCTACGCCCACCGTGTGGACTCCGTGCTGGCACGGGCACTCCCCGGCAGGACCTCAGGCATGCGACGGCCCACGGCATCTGCGCTCGTCCCCACCATCCGGCCGCAGCAGGTGGAAAACGTGTTTCGCACCGTCGCAGCACAAAAGGGAATTTCCACCCAGCTCGTGCTGCTGACGCACGGCTTTGAACTGGCTTTGGAGGAACTGCACCGCTTGCAAGAGCGCTACGGAGTCGCTGACGTGGCTTTGTTGACTGCCGGCAGGGACATTTCCCTGGGGGAGTGCCTGAACCGCTGCGTGGCCGCCGCTGACGGTGACGTCCTGGCAAAGATGGACGACGACGACCATTACGGGAGCGAGTACCTCTCGGACCAGCTGTTTGCCATGGAGTATTCGCGTGCTGAGGTTGTGGGCAAGCAGGCGCATTACATGCACCTTGCGGCGTCCAAGGCCACGATCCTGCGTTTCGGTCACAAGGAACACAGATACACGGACTTTGTCATGGGGCCCACCATCATGGCCCGCAAGGAAGTATTTGTTGCCAATCCCTTCCCGGCTCTCGGACTGGGGGAGGACACGGGATTTTTGCGCAATGCAGGAACATCCGGCATGCAGATCTATTCTGCCGACCGGTTCAATTTTTACCAGGTGCGTGCCGGTGACGGCCACACCTGGCAAGTGGAAGACGCCGAGTTGCTGGCATCCGGCGACCTAAAATTCTATGGGGATCCCAATGAACACACCGACATTTAAAGCAGCAGCCGCAGTTGGCATTGAAACTGTGGCCGTCATTGGCTTGGGCTACATCGGCCTGCCCACTGCCGCCATCTTGGCAGGCAACGGCGTCAAGGTCATTGGCGTTGATGTTTCAGCAACCACCGTTGATGCGGTCAACCGCGGCGAAGTACCATTCGTTGAGCCCGATCTTGGCATCAACGTCGCCGGCGCAGTGGCGCAGGGCTTCCTGCACGCGCAGAAGGAAACACCCCAGGCTGACGCGTACATCGTTGCCGTCCCCACACCTTTCCTCGCGGACAAGACTGCCGATCTGAGCTACATCGAAGATGCCGCCCGCGCCATCGCGCCGCAGCTGCGCGGCGGCGAGCTCGTCATCCTTGAATCCACCTCCCCGCCGCAAACCACGGCCCGCATGGCCCAAGTCATCCTGGACGCACGTCCTGATCTGAGCCTGGATGGTTCAGAAGGGCGCCCCGCCGTCCTGTTCGCCCACTGCCCCGAGCGTGTGCTGCCCGGCCGGGTCATGATCGAACTAGTGACAAATGATCGCATCGTTGGTGGGCTGAACCCAGGTGCGGCCACCGCGGCCACTGCACTGTACAAGGTCTTTTGCCTGGGCGAAATCCTGGAAACAGACGCCACCACGGCCGAGCTGTCCAAACTGGTGGAAAACGCCTACCGGGACGTCAACATCGCCTTTGCCAACGAGCTCTCCATTGTCAGCAAGAATGTTGGAGTGGACGTCTGGGAACTGATCGAACTGGCCAACCACCACCCCAGGGTCAACATCCTTCAGCCCGGCCCGGGCGTCGGAGGCCACTGCATCGCCGTGGATCCATGGTTTATCGTTGCCGCCGATCCTGAGAACGCCCGCTTGATTCGCGCAGCGCGTGAAGTCAATGACTCGAAGCCGCAGTATGTTGTGGACGATATTCTTGCTCCCGTAGCGGATCAGGATTCACCAACCATTGCCGCACTCGGACTTGCGTTCAAGCCAAACATCGACGACATGCGTGAGTCTCCAGCCGTGGATATTGTTCACAAACTCGCAACTCAGCGTCCGGACGCCAAGATCTTGGTTGTGACTCCGCATTCAAATGTGCTGCCCAAGAAGCTTGAAGGATTCCCTAACGTCACGTCAGTGACGGCGAATGACGCCATCGCTGCAGCTGACGTGGTTGCCCTGCTGGTGGACCACGACAAATTCCGCAAAATTGATACCGCGTCACTGGCTGGCAAGCACGTTGTCGACACCCGTGGTTTTTGGCGTACGGACGTGGCCGGCCAGGCAAGCTAGCCCGGGCCATGTCGAAGCTACGCAAGGCGGCAGCCAGGGCCCTGCCTCGGAAATACAAGAACAAGCTACGCAACGCGGTTCACCCTGCCCAGCGCCTAGCCCTAGCTCGGATGCTGTCCAGAGGTGAGTCCGATGTGGGCTTACTCAGCGTCGTCATTCCTGCCTACAACGTGGCTGAATACATTGCTGAATGCCTTACTAGCGTTATTTCGCAGAGCTACACGAATCTGGAAATCATCGTCGTTGATGATGGTTCCACAGACGCGTCGATGCAAATCGTCGCCGGCTTTGCCAAGTACGATAAACGAATCTCCGTCATCCAGCTTGAAAATGGTGGCAACGGTAGGGCCCGGAACATTGGTATAAATGTGGCCAAGGGGGAGTATCTGACCTTCGCTGACTCTGACGATGTTGTTGCTCCTGGGGCGTATGCGCTAATGATGACGGCTATCAAAACGTCCGGTTCGGACTTCGTCGTAGGCTCTTCCATGCGACTCATTGGAAAGAAGCTACAGAGCACCAAGATTTCGTCACACATGCATGCCAAGGAGCGTACTGGCATATCCATCAACGACTTCCCGGACATCCTGGATGATGTTTTTCTGTGGAACAAGGTATTCAAGAAGAGCTTCTGGGATGCCCAAGTTGCCCCCATTCCCGAGGGCGTATTGTATGAGGACCAGGAAACTACTGCGCGCGCATTCGTTCGCGCGCGCAGTTTTGACGTTCTCGAAGAGATCGTCTATTTTTGGCGGCAGCGCAGCGACGGAAGTTCCATTACCCAAGGCAAACGTGCGCAAAAGGACATTGACGACCGCATGTCGGTGGCCAATCGCATGACTACTTTGCTGGTTTCTGAGTCAACACCACAAGTCATTGAGAAATGGTTTGTGCGGCTCTTTGGAAGTGACCTCGTCCCTTACTACGGCGAGGTCCCGTACGCCGATGATGCGTATTGGTCTGTTCTGAGCGTTGGTGTGAATTCACTGTGCGAGCTCATGGTTGAGAACGTTAGCAGTATGGCCAAACTTTCCAAGAGACTGGATCCCCACGCGCGCGTGATGCTGCGCTTGGCTGCATCCGGGATGAAGGACGAGTTGGAAAGAGTCATTGTTGACCGCATGGAAGTTGGGACTGGCTACCAGCTTGAGGTGGATGACGGTCGATTCTATGCGATTCCGAACTACTGGAACCTGCTGCCGGAATGTTCCAAGGCCACTGTGCTGGAGTGTGATCCAGCCCTGCTGCAGACTGACACACATGTTTCAGTCCGGGGCTGGACGTCCAGTGGCGAACTAAAACTGTCGGGCTACGGTTTCATACGGGGACTCCGAGATCAAGAACTGATTGGTACAACGAGGGTTTCCGTCAAGACGACGGGAGGGCCCTGGACAATGTTGGCCGTCGATCCCGTGGTCAATGAAAATATTGATGCGAATACCAATGACCCATTTGCAACGCACACGAACTCCGCGTTCACTTCTGCGGTACCAGTCTCGTTTCTCAATTCCGCATCAAGTGACATCCTCCAAGTGAGCATTGGCCTGTCTGTTTCAGGACACGAATTTGAAGAGCAGCATACGATTGTTGTCCCAAAAAACGGCACCTGCGGCGATCTTGACGTGCCACGGGTCTGTGACTTTAGCGTCAATCTTGAGGCCGAGAAGTTCTACGTGAGTATAGATTGGGGCAATGGACAGCCAGCGACGCAGCTATACCTTGCTACCCAGACCCACCGTCTAAATCCCATCAGTACTAGGGATCTTGGTGGAACCGTAGTTAGATACGAATTCACTCTCGCACAGCCGTTCTGGGGGCGAGAAGTGTACGCACCACACTCTGGTGCCTATACCCTGCGGCATCGAATGGATGACAATGTCTCCCCAACTCCGATCGGGAAGCCCATGGGAGCGTCTCAGGCCTTGCTGTGGACGATGCCTCTCGACTACCAGCTTCAACATGCTCATGTGCGAGTCCGGTTAAATAGTGGAAGCTTTGCAATCGTTTTTTCCGCACCTCTTGATGAAAAGGAACGCGGACGATACTGGCAAAGGCATCAACAGGAGATATTTTCACGCGGTGAGCGAGAGATACAGAATCACCTTGTGTTCGAGTCATTTGGAGGAAAATCTTGCACGGACAGCCCAAGGGCACTTTCCGATGCAATGCATGCTCAGAATGCTGACAAAGAGATTTACTGGTCAATTCAGGATTTTTCCGTCAGTTATCCATCCTACGCGAAACCGCTGATCCGTGGCACAAGAGACTGGTTCGAGATGGTTTCCGGTGCCCATTATTTGATTAACAATAACAACTTTCCCTATTATTTCCGGAAAGCGGAGGGTCAGTTTTACCTCCAGACGTGGCACGGCACGCCGATGAAGAAGATTGGCCTTGATGCCCCCACGCGTTACCTATCACCGTCATATCGACGTCTCATGCAACGAGAAGCAAACTATTGGGACTTGCTCTTGGCGCAGAATGAATACTCGCGTAAAATATTGCCTAAGGCTTTTGGGTACCAGGGTCCCGTACTGACTGAAGGTTATCCTCGCAACGATGTCTTGTCAAGCCATAGGGCGGAACAAATTTCCCTCTCCACCCGCAAACTTCTGGGCATTAGAGATGACCAGGTGGCTGTTCTATATGCTCCCACGTGGAGGGATAGCGCCAAGGATATGACTGGCACACATCAATGGGTTGGCTATGTCGATTTTGAAGACGCAAAGAAAGTGCTAGACGACAGTACGGTGTTTCTGATACGGGGGCACCATAATGTTTCTGGGAGTAATGCATTTCTCCCAAGGGGAAATGCAATTGACGTAAGTGAATATCCCGAAATAAATGATTTAATATTGGCGTCGGATGCACTCATTACCGACTACTCATCAATAATGTTTGATTACGGGGTAATTGATAAGCCGATATTTTTTCTTGTGACAGATTTGGAAGATTATCAGTCGGATGTACGTGGTCTATATGTAACGCACTCTCAGGTCGGATTAGGTGAGACATTTCTCGATAGTCAATGCGTTGTTGAGTCACTCAGTCATCTGACACGGTCCTCCACTAGGTCAATGAGCTCGCGGCAAGAGCTGTGGTCGAGAGATGATGGGGGCGCCTCGAAAAGAGTAATAGATTTATTCGTCATGGAATGATTAGGATATCCAGTCACAAAAAGTTATTACGGCGCCAGGCTTCGATTCGGTTAATATGAGTCACTGCTCGGTATCCGGCTCTTCAGAATCCAGGGTGTAGTTGGTGCGGTGGCGTTCTGATTCCGGAGCGGGCACGCTGTTTGGCTCGAGATGAGGGCCCTGCGCGAGAATCAGACTGTCTAGATCTTGATCTTTCTACCGCAGGGCCCTCGTGAACAACGCTACCTTCCATCTCCCTGACCTGACTACTTTCTGCCGCCTTAATGATCTTGGTCTTGAAACGACGGGGCAGTTCCTGACTCGTGATCGTGCTGAGGTTGCCTGCCGTGTTGCGGAACCGGATCCTTGGGGTTCGGAGTGCGGCAGCGAGGGCATTCCGCGGGACACGGTGACCTGGCAGCTTGTCCATGAACCCTTCGGTTGGCGGCCCACCACATTGCTGATCAGTGTGCGGGCATGTGTGGCGGCAAAACACGTCGAAGGCTGCCTGCCCAAGAACGAAATTCTCCCGCCGCGGACTTCGTTGGGCGCTGGAAGGCATCGTCGGCCAACACCTCACCGTGGCCCGGGTTGCCGAGGGACTGGGCGCTTCATGGAACACGGCGAACCAAGCAGTTTTGGCCGAGGGGTGGCGTGTGCTCATCGTTGACCGGGTCCGTTTCAACGGGGTGAAAATCATCGGTGCTGATGAACATGTCTGGCGGCATACCCGCCGCGGGGACAAGTACGTCACTGTGATCATCGACCTGACTCCGGCCCGCGACAGGACGGGCCGGTCCCGCCTTCTGGACATGGTCGAGGGCCGTTCCAAGCGGGTCTTCGCTACCTGGTTGAAGGCACGCCCGCAAGCGTGGCGGGACGGGACGGGACAGAGATTGTCGCCATGGATGGCTTCTCCGGCTTCAAAGGCGCTGCCGCCGAGGAACTGCCTGCAGCTGTCCCGGTCATGGAGCCTTTCCACGTTGTTCGTCATGGCTGGGGACGCGCTGGACAACTGCCGGCGCCGGGTTCAACAAACCATGTCAGGCACCGTGGCCGTCCCGGCGACCCTCTCAACAGGGCCTGGCGTACTTTGCAGGGCGGTGAGGGACTGCT
>NZ_JBQSVT010000028.1:0-55420 GCF_052376555.1 Specibacter sp. AOP5-B1-6 | reverse complement strand
TCCGGTGGTGTTGACGGATATTGATCATCTGCAGGCGTGGGAGCACGGGGGCACGTCCACATGGGAGAACCTGAGGCCGGCATGTGCCGCCCATCACAGGTTGCGGCATTTCAAGGACGACAAGGACCGGCATGGTAATTATCGTCGGTATCGGGAGCCGTATCGGAACCAGATTCGTTTGCGGGGCTGGACACCGAAACTGACCAGTGATGGCCGGGTCGGGTGGATCACCCCGTCCGGGAAGTATCGGGCACCGCTGCATGAAACACCCCAACTCACCCAATACCCGAAATGGTTGAAGCGACGCCTCAACAAGGTCCTAAACCCACCCACCAGCACGGACGAGAGCACCGCCGCCACCAGCACCGCGGCCGGCAGCAACCCCGACACAGGCCCAACAACACCCACACCGTGAGCAACACGGAGCGACAAGCGCCGCCAGCCAAGAAGTGAACCGGCGGACATGACGCAGCCCGTCGAGAAGCCATGCGGCCCACTACTTCTTTAGCGGAATGACTTTCATGGCGGTGGTGTCGACGTCTTCAGCTGGCTTTTCTTCGGAGCCTTCGGCAGGCCTGTCGGCCGAACCCGGTGTTGCGGCGACAGCAGGGCCTCCGCCTGAAGCTGGGTTTGAATCCTTGGCGGAGTCTGGCGCAGACGTACCAGTCTCGCCGTCGCTGCTCGTCGCGGCGTTGACCGGGACCACCTTGTGGGAAGTTGTGTCCGACGCCTTGGAGTCGTCGAGGGAGTCGGGGGAGGTCGTGCCACTACCAACGGTCGCACCTGCTATGTCGTCATCAGCCTTCTTTGTTGCAGGCTCGGCAGCTCCAACCTTCTCCGGCACCTCGGTTGCAGGCTCGGCAGCTGCATCCTTCTCGGGCAGCTCCGTTGGCGCAGCAGAGTTGGCGGGCGATATCTCGGCGGAGTTCTCTGCCGGGACAACAGCGGCCACAGCCGGCTCGACGCTGATTGGCTGGCCACCGTGCAAGGTGATGTCGGCTTCCAAGGTCTTCAGCATGGACTCGGCGTCTTCCACCATGCGTGCGCTGTCAGCCGCATAGCCCTTCACGAGCCACTGGGCCAACGCAAACTCTGCGCTGAGTGCCGCACGGCGGAGCAAATGAGGGTCGGGCGTTTCGTTGCGGGCGGCTGCATAGGCCTGCATGACGGTGTCGACAAACTCGGGGTCGTTCACTGCCACGAGCCAGGCGAAGTCGTCGGCAGGGTCGCCGATCCTCAGGTCGGTCCAGCCGATGACTGCCGTGACCTGGTCGCCGTCGAGCAGGATGTTGTCTTCGTGCAGGTCGCCGTGGACAACGCAGGCATTGAAGCGCCACAGGGCCACGTCTTCCATGGCATGCTCCCAGCGGCGAAGAAGCGAGGGCGGGATTTTGCCGGTGGTTGCCGACTGGTCAAGTTCGTTGAGTTTGCGCTGCCGGAACTCGTTTGCTGTGTAGCTGGGCAGGTCAAAGGTGGTGACCAGTTCCTGCGGCAGATCGTGGATGGCGGCAATGGCGGCGCCGATTTCCAGGGCAAGGGCGGCACTTCCGGTGGCAAGGTGCTCGACCGATTCGGACTTGCCGGGGATGTGCGAGTACACAAAAGTGATCAGTTCGCCCTGCCTGACGGTCCCGGCCACAGTGGGGAGCAGGAAAGGCAATTCCGCGCGGATGGCGGGGGAGAAGGCGCGCAAAACCTGGCGCTCGGTTTCCAGACGTGTGCTGGCCTCTGCGTGCCGCGGGGAGCGCACGCGCCAGCGTCGTTTTTCCGAGTCAACCAGCAGGGCTGAACAGAAATCGGCCGTATCGTCGGGCTCTGGGCCAAACGCTGTGACGTTGAGTCCGGGCACGGCGGCGCTGGCGATCGCGGCCAATTCGATTGCTGTCATTCTTCTCACCCCTCCACCGTAGAACGCCAAGGCCCCAACCCGGTGCCGTTGGGGCGGCGAGTCGCAAGAACTCCTTGCCGGGAGGGCCCTCGGGCCTCGTTCTGGTGGGCCGGGCCACAGGCCTGCTTATCCACAGCTGCCGGGGACGGAATACAAAAATTTGGACCGGATGCGTACGGTGGAAACATGATCATTCCCAATCCATCCCCTGAAACTGCGCTCGATCGGCAATGCGAGCAACGCAGCGAAGCAGGGTACCTGGCCGCGGTGTTGGGAAAAGCATCCCACCGGGTGGTAATTTTCCACCGTGGCAAGGCCTTGATGGACGGTGCAGCCTTGGCCTACCTCGACCCAGCGATACTCCCCGAAACGCTGCCCGCAGGCACCAACCTGGTCTATTTGGGCAGGGTGCTCGCCGGGCAGGACCACCAGTTGGTCGAGGGCACCGACATTGTGCTCCAGGTTCTCCCGTACGACGCCGAAGACCTCACCTGGGTGCCGCAGGAGGCCGCGTTTGCCGGGTACCGGGACGTCGCCCAAGGCCTGAACGCACTTGATGTGGAAGTCTTTGTGGAGGCTCAGGCTGTTGCCAACTGGCATGGCACCCATACGCACTGCCCGCGGTGTGGGTGCCCCACCGAGTCCATGTGGTCAGGGTGGATGCGCCGTTGCGGACAAGATGGCTCGGAACATTTTCCGCGCACCGATCCCGCCGTCATCGTGGCCATTGTGGGTGGCGACGACAGGATCCTGCTGGCCAACAACTTCCAATGGGAGGGAAACCGGTATTCGACTGTGGCTGGTTTTGTTGAGGCAGGGGAGAGCGCCGAGCGCGCGGCCGTGCGTGAGATTGCCGAAGAAGTCGGTGTCCAGCTGCACGCACTGAGCTACGTTTCGTCCCAAGCCTGGCCGTTCCCGCGATCGTTGATGCTGGGATTCATGGGCTACACGAACGACACCGTGCCGACGCCTGACAACGTTGAAGTCAGGGCCGCACGCTGGTTTAGCCGGGACGAGCTGCAGGCGGCCGTGTTCAGCGGTGAAGCAGTGGTGTCGCACAGGCTTTCCATTGCCCGTTCCCTGATTGAGCACTGGTACGGGGGCCGCATCCTGGAACCTGGTGAAGAGTCATGAGTTTTGACCCTCAGCAATCAGGGCTGCCCGTCATGGATGAAAGGACAGCCGAGGAACGCATCCTTGCCGGGTTGGACGAGGAACAGCGCACAGTTGCCACCACCTTGAGCGGACCATTGTGTGTCCTGGCCGGCGCCGGCACCGGAAAAACCCGCGCCATCACGCACCGCATCGCCTATGGCGTGCACACGGGTGTTTACAATCCCAACAGGCTGCTGGCAGTGACCTTCACCGCCAGGGCGGCAGCTGAGATGCGCACCCGTCTCCGCGACCTGGGCGTAGGCACAGTGCAGGCCCGCACCTTCCATGCGGCAGCGTTGCGGCAGCTGCAATATTTTTGGCCGCACGCCGTCGGAGGTCAACTGCCGGGTCTGCTGGAACACAAGGCCCAGATCATCGCCGAGGCCGCACGGCGCCTGCGCCTGCCCACCGACAGGGCGGCCATCCGTGACCTGGCCGCTGAGATTGAGTGGGCCAAGGTCTCGATGCTGACGCCGGAGACGTACCTGCTCAAGGCTGAGGACCGCGGGGAGCCCGGCGGCCTCGACAAGGTCGCGGTGGGCCGCCTTTTCCAGGCCTATGAGGATGTGAAGGCGGACCGGAACCTCATTGACTTTGAGGACGTGCTGCTGATTACCGTCGGCATTTTGCAGGAGGACCCGCGCGTGGCCGCCACGGTGCGCGACCAGTACAGGCATTTTGTTGTTGACGAATACCAGGATGTGTCTCCGCTCCAGCAGCGCATGCTTGATTTGTGGCTGGGCGGGCGTGAGGAACTGTGCGTCGTCGGAGATGCCAGCCAGACGATTTACTCTTTTACTGGGGCAACGCCACGGCACCTCCTTGACTTTCCCAAGCGTTTTCCGGCCTCGGGTGTGGTGAAACTAGTGCGTGACTACAGGTCGACCCCGCAGGTCGTGGGACTGGCGAACACCCTGCTCAGCAGTCGCCGCAGCGGCGGTCTCAGCGCTGATGCACTGTGGTCCAAACCCTTGGAACTGGTGGCCCAGCGGCCTGGCGGACCGGCACCTGAATTTCTTGAATGCAGCGACGATGAAGCCGAGGCGGCAGCGGTTGCAGCCAGGATCAAGGCTTTGATTGCCAACGGCACCCAGGCAAGTGAAATCGCCGTGCTGTTCAGGACCAACGGCCAATCTGAAGCTTACGAGCAGGCGCTCACGGCTGTGGGCGTCGGCTATCAGCTGCGCGGCGGCGAGCGTTTCTTTGCCCGTAAGGAAGTCCGAGACGCAATGCTGCAATTGCGGGCGGCCTCCCGGGCAGCCGAGGATGAGAAATTGGGCCAGCTGGTGCGTGACATCCTCGGCAACCTGGGCTGGCTCCCTGAAGCACCCAAGACCGGCGGTGCCGTGCGGGAACGCTGGGAGTCATTGTCGGCCATTGTTGCCTTGGCCGACGAACTGGCACTGTCGCGCAGCACCCCCGAGCACACGTTCACGTTGATTGATTTTGTGGCAGAACTGCAGGACCGGGCCTCGGCCCAGCACGCACCCACCGTCCAGGGCGTAACCCTTGCCTCGCTGCACTCGGCCAAGGGCCTGGAATGGGACGCCGTGTTCCTGGTTGGGCTCAGCGAGGGGCTCATGCCGATTTCCTTTGCCGACACGCCCGAAACCGTCGATGAAGAGCGCAGGCTGTTGTATGTGGGAATCACCCGGGCCCGGGAATTCCTGAATTTTTCGTGGTCGACGGCGCGCACGCCCGGAGGGCGGGCCAACCGCAAACCCTCAAGGTTCCTTGACGGTCTGCGGCCCAACTCAGTGGGTGGGGCCCCGACAGGACCGCGCCAGACGACGGCCCGCAAGTCCAGAAAAGTGGCCGGGCCCTCGGTGTGCAGGGTATGTGGGAAAATCCTCAATACCGGTGCTGAACGAAAAGTGGGACGCTGCCCAGACTGCCCGCCAGGATACGACGAGGCTGTCTTCGACGAGCTGCGCCAATGGCGGCTTGCAGAATCCACGACCGCTGCCGTGCCCGCCTTTGTCGTCTTTACGGATGCCACCTTGATGGCCATCGCCGAGGCCGCACCGCAAGACCTTGACGCTCTTGCAGCCCTGCCCGGTGTGGGGCCAGCGAAACTGGAGCGTTACGGCGAGGCCGTGTTGGAAATTGTGGCCAAGGACTGATTTTGCCACTGGCAGCCGCAGTCGGGATGGGTGGCGAATTGCTGCTGTGTCCACCTGCCGTTGTCAGGATGAAACGTCAGTACTGAGGACCATGAACTTGGTTGGTTGACGGCGTCCAGGAACAACAGAACATGGGTGCCGGCGGTGCCGGCCAGCGTTGCGGCCAGGGCCGTACCCTCCATCAGTTCGGCCCGGGGCCGCCGGTCCTGCGAGGGCACCACGCCGGCGGCCAGCTGGCTGCACACATCAAGCCATTGCGGGTCGTTGAGGCCGCGGTGCCGCTCAACGCACTCGGCGCACGCCGTTTCACCGGGCATGACCAAAGGCCCGACAGTACCGTCCTGTTCCCGGACCAGCACAAACAGGTGTGGCCGTTCAGCGGCAAGAAACCGTGCAGCCGTGTGGGTGGGCACAACGTCGTGGCCCACCACAATGGCAAGGTCAAGGTAGCGCAGGCTGAGACCTCCGGCCCCGCCGTCGTGCACCACGTGCGCGTGGCAGCTGGGATCGATCCGGAGCAGGTGCCGGCGCACGGCGACCGAACGTGCCAGCCCAATGTCACTGAGCCTGAACGAGCCGGGGCTGACGTCGGTTGCGGCCACGGGACAGTCATCCTCCAGCAGAAGGGTGCCCACCCCGGCGCCCACCAAGACAGCAGCCAGTGCCGCGCCGGTGCGTCCCAAACCCACAAGATGAACGACGGCGTGTTCCCGCCTGGCCATGAAGTCCCGGCATGGTTGTTGGTACAAACCCAGAAGTGCCGAGTGTTCCGGCAGCAGCCGCTCTGCCCGGTACCCCTGTGTGTGGAGTTCGGCATCGCTGAAGAGCAGGCCCGCCAGCTTGACGCAGATCTCCTGTGCCCGAAGTGCATCCACGCCGAAGGAGAAGGCCTGCTCCAGCACCAGGTCATCGGCGATGCCACGATGGAGTGCCTCAACAAACGCCAGATCGGCTTCCTGCAGGCCGGCCAGAATCAACCCGCCGGCACCCAATCCGATCTGAACGCTGTCCGTCCCGCGACGCACGAGCCGGAGGCCCGGGTTGATGGTGGTCATGGCGGCCTCCCGCAGCGTTCCGGTTGTTCAGTGGAAGTGTTTGCACTTTTGATCATCGCACTTTGGCGGTGAGCGCGTGCGAAGTTGTCCACAGGCCGCCGTTATCCACAATCTCTGACTCAACATTCAAATTGGTGGCAGTTTCGTTGTAGCGTCGAAGCATGCCCGCACCATCAGCACAGCGTCCAATGCCCCGCCGCAAGCCCGGAGCCGTCCCCGGACGCCAACCCATCGGCACTGGAACACCAGGACCGCTGGGCGACTCGTATTCGGCACACAAACGCAGCAACGGTGAACCTGTTGTCGTCAGGCGGACCGCCAGGCGCAAAACAGGCCTGGCCGCCTTCTGGGAGGACGGACAGGCCGTAATTGCCGTGCCTGCACGGTTGAGCCTTGAAGATGAACAGTATTGGGTGCCTCGCATGGTTGCCCGACTGGAACAAGGCACGCAGGCGCAGGCGGGACGGCGCGGGGTGCCCGCCAGCAACGAAGCCCTCATGCAACGCAGCATGATGCTGTCAAGGAAGTATCTGGGCTCGGGTGCCGTGCCGGTGTCCGTGCGGTGGGTGACGAATCAAAATGACCGGTGGGGTTCTGCAACGCCGGCCCGCAAGACCATCAGGATCTCCCACCATGTGCAGGGCATGCCCGAATGGGTGCTCGACTATGTGTTGTTGCACGAGCTTGCACACCTGATTCATGCCAACCACAGCCCAGCATTTTGGGCTGAACTCGCCGGCTACCCGCAACTTGAAACGGCGAAGGCGTTTTTGGCAGGGGCATCATTTTCCGCAGCCCGAAACATCAGCGGCATGGAAAACGGCCTTGACGAGGGGGATGACTTGGCAGCCGGCAGCGGTGACATGGACTGACGTGGTGCCCTGGGTGGCGAAGCGGAGTATTTGGCAGGGCGGATAAAAAGACTCCGGGGCGGCAACCGTCATTCACGGTGGACGAACCACCAACGCATGAACCTTGCCGCCCCGGAGCCTAAAAAGCAGCGCCTACTTGTCCGTTTCGGTGCCCTGCGTGCCCTTGTCGTCGTCGGAACCGGAGTCGCGGGCGGAACTGTCGGGGCCCGTCCCGCTCGAAGCAGAATCATCTGAATCGGAATCGGTGCCAATGCTTTCGAAGCCGCCGTCCAACAGCTTGGCCAGTGCGGCGTCGACGTCGGATTCGGAGGCGTCGGCGGCGCTGCGACGGGCGCTGAAACCGGCGGCGTCATCCAGGTCTGCAGAGGTGGGCAGCAGATCTGGGTGTGCCCAGATGGCGTCACGGCCCACGATGCCGCGCTGTTCCTTCAGCGATGCCCATAAGGCGGCCGCCTCCCTGAGCCTGCGCGGACGCAGTTCCAAGCCAACCAAGGAGCCGAACGCGTGCTCGGCCGGGCCGCCGGTTGCACGGCGGCGCCGGATCGTCTCCCGAATGGCAGCAGCGGACGGCAGATTGGCGGCCGCCTCAAAGGTCAGCTCGTCCACCCAGCCTTCAACGAGGGCAAGGGCTGTTTCCAATTTTTCCAGTGCGGCGTCCTGCTCCGGCGTGCGTGCAGGCATGAAAACGCCCTCGGACAGTGCGGCCTGCATGGCTTCGGGATTGGCCGGATCAAGGTTGTGGGCCAGGTCCTCAATCCTCGACATGTCGATGTGGATGCCGCGGGCGTAGGATTCGATGGCTCCGAGCAGGTGTCCGCGCAACCACGGAACCTGTACGAACAGGCGGGCGTGGGCGGCCTCGCGGAGGGCGAGGAACAAACGGACTTCCTGTTCGGGCACTTCAAGGCCCTCACCAAACGCCTTGACGTTGGCAGGCAGGAGGGCCATTTGCAGGTCAGCCAGGGGGATGCCAATGTCGGTGGAGCCCACGACCTCCTTGGCCAGTGCGCCAACAGCCTGGCCAAGTTGCAGGCCGAACAAGGCACCGCCCATGTTCTGCATCATGGAAGCGGCGTCTCCCATCATGGACTTCATTTCCTCGGGAAGCTGTTCATTCATGGCCGTGGAGATGGCAAAGGCGATGCTGTTGGCCACCGGCTCCGTCAGCCGCTGCCAGGTGCCCAGCGTTTCCTCAACCCATTCGGCACGCGACCACGCACGGCCAATGATGGCTGTGGCGGCAAGATCGGTGAACGGGTCGAGCCACATCTCGGCCAGGCGCAGGGCTTCATCAACTTCATGCTGCTGCGTGGGAGTGACGGACGGATCGTCACCGGCGGCCGCTTTCCTGGCGGCATCGCGGGCAAGGTCCCAGTTGACGGGCGTGTCTGAGGAACCGCTCATCATGTTCTGGACCTGGGAGAACATCTGCGCCAGCACGTTGGGGTCGGAGGGCAGTCCGGCGGCCTTGGCCAGCTCTGCAGGATCAAAGCCTTCCATGCCCTGTTCGCCCAAAAGCTTCGCGAGCATTTCCTGCAGCGGATCCTTCGGGGTTTCGTCGTCGTTGTTGGCTGGTGTGGAAGACATGATGGCCCGTTCGTTGGCGTGGACGCTGAGTATCTTCACGTTACCGCCGTCGTCCTGCGTTGTCGCCCCATGGCGGGCTGCTGTTCGCTCTAGGCAAAGGGCACCCGGCCTGTCCTGCGGAAGTGCACTGATTCACCGTCCACTCCCAGCCTGCTCACAAGCACAACACAACTGAACACAGTAGGCTGGGTGGTCGGCACCCGTTTTTCGGTGGGGAGGTCGATGAGACCCAGAAGAGGTTGGAAAGGTCACAGCTTTGAGCCAGGAGACTTTAGAAACGGCCAAGCCGGCAAGCCCCATCCGCGACCGCAGATTCTCACTGATGGTGGTTTCAGGTGTCCTGTCGGTGGTGCTGGCCGTGGCCGCCATGACAATCCCCGTCCCGTACGTGATTGAGTCCCCGGGCCCGGCCATCAACACCATCGGTGAGATCAACGGCCATCCGGTCATCACCGTCACCGGACATGAAAGCTTCCCCGCAAGCAGCGGCAGCCTCGACCTCACCACTGTGCACATGGCCGGCGGGCTTCCCGACAGCCAGATCAACTTCTTTGACGCGCTGCGGTCCTGGCTCACGCCGTCGCACACCATCTACCCGGCCGAGCTCATCTACGCACCCGGCATCAGCCAGGAAGCCGTCAACAGCGAGAACTCCGCCGCCATGACCGGCTCGCAGGAAAACGCCACGGCAGCGGCAATGAGCACACTCGGCATCGACTTTGAGTCCAACCTTGCCGTGGCTTCCATCCCCGAAGGCGGGGCCTCCTCCGGAATTTTGAAGCCCGACGACGTCCTGCTCACCATCGGCGGCCAAAAGGTCACCGACCTGAAGGTGATCCAGACGGTCCTGGCCGAGGGCAAAGGCGCACCGGTGGACATTGGAGTCCGCCGCGACGGTGCGGAAAAGACGCTTGCCGTAACACCCAAATTGGGTGATGAAGGCAAATACCTGCTCGGGATTGCCCTGCAGAACACCTTCAAGTTCCCCTTCGATGTGCAGATCTCGCTGGAGAACATTGGCGGACCCAGTGCAGGCATGATCTTTGCGCTGGGGATCATGGACAACCTGACTCCCGGGGAACTCACCGGAGGCAAACAATTTGCCGGCACCGGCACCATTGATCCGCAGGGCAATGTCGGAGCCATTGGTGGCATCGCACAAAAGATGGTTGGTGCCCGCAGCAGCGGCGCCAATTTCTTCCTGGCTCCCGGGGCCAACTGTGGCGACGTTGTGGGCCACGTCCCCAAGGGGCTCCAGGTCATCAAGGTCACCACGCTCAAAGAAGCTTACGACGCTGTTTCCCTGATCGGCTCCGGCAAGGACGGTTCGACATTGCCCACCTGCAGCTAGCCCGCGCAGCGCCATGGTGGGATTCTTTCAAGTAACGATTACGCATCACACGGAACTTAGGCCGCGGACCATTCGTGGCAGAAGTATAGAAGCACCCGGCACCAATTTCATGTACATCAGTTGAGTAAGAGGTAGAGAGTGACATCCCGACCATCCCCTTCGCCAAGCAGGTCAGTGAGGCCCAAACGCCGCAGCGCGCTGATGCCCACCATTATTGTGGTGGCCGTATTGGTCGTTGCCGTGCTTATTTTCTCCGGGGTCTATACCGACCTCCTGTGGTTCAACCAGATCGGCTTCTCCGAAGTGTTCTGGACGGAACGCATCGCAAAATTGCTGATTTTCCTTGCCGGGTTCCTGATCATGGCCGTTGGTGTGTATTTCTCCATCCGGGCCGCCTACAAGGCCCGCCCGGTGTACGCCCCGGACAATGCCCGCGAGGACAACCTCGGGCGCTACCAGGCACAGTTGGAACCGATCCGGCGCGTCGTCATGGTGGGTGTCCCTGTGGTCTTTGGACTGTTTGCCGGCACCGCAGCCATGGCACAGTGGGAAAAAGTGATGTTGTTCCTTTACCGTGTCCCCTTCGGCTCCACGGACCCTGAATTTGGTTTGGACATCAGTTTCTACACCAACACGCTGCCGTTCCTTGGCTTCCTTGCCGGAATGCTGATCAGCGTCACGGTGATTGCGTTCATCGCCGGATTGCTCACACACTACCTTTACGGCGCCATCCGCCTTACGGAACGCGGGATTTTCACCTCCCGTGCAGCCCAAATCCATATTGCGATTCTGGCCGGCGTCTTCCTCCTCCTGCTTGCCGCCAACTTCTGGCTTGGCCGCTACGGGACACTCCAGGACAACGGCGGCTACCGTTCCGGCGCCTTGTTCACCGACGTCAACGCAGTCATTCCCACCAAGGCCATTCTCGCCGCAGCGGCCATCATTGTGGCCATCTTGTTCATCGTTGCCGCGTTCATGGGCAAGTGGAAGCTGCCCTTGATCGGCACCGGCATGCTGGTCGTCACGGCCATTGTCGCCGGTGGCATTTACCCGTGGGCAGTCCAGGAATGGCAGGTGAAGCCCTCACAAGGGTCCAAGGAAGCGCCGTTCATTGACCGCAACATCCAGATGACCCGTGACGCGTATGGGCTGACGGGCATGGAAGTCACCCCGTACAACGCCAAGGTCACAGCCGAGGCCGGGGCACTGCGCCAGGATGCGGACACCGCCGCAAACATCCGGCTCCTGGACCCCAACCTGCTCTCGGCCACGTTCCGCGAACTGGAGCAGTACCGCCCGTACTACGAGTTCCCCAAGACGCTCAACGTTGACAGGTACACGATCGACGGCAAGGTCCAGGACGCCGTCCTGGCCGTGCGTGAACTCAACCCCCAGGGCCTGAATCCCGCGCAGCAGAACTGGTACAACCAGCACTTGGTGTACACCCACGGCTACGGCATGGTTGCGGCTTACGGCAACACCGTGACGGCGGACGGCAAACCGGAATTCATGCAGAAGGGTGTGCCTTCCGAGGGCAAGCTGGGCACCGACAGCAGCTACCAGCCGCGCATCTACTTCGGCCAGTCGATGACCGATTATTCGCTGGTGGGTGCACCGGAAGGCACCACTCCCATTGAGTTGGACCGCCCGCAGGGCACCACCGACGGCAGCGCAGACAGCAAGGACGGCGCGGACAGCAAGGACACCGGCTCCGAATCGCTGACCACGTTCACCGGCAACGGCGGCCCGAATGTGGGCAACTGGTTCAACCGCATCATGTATGCACTGAAGTTCCAGTCCACCGACCTGCTGCTGACCAACGGCGTCAACGACAATTCACAGATTCTCTACGACCGCACCCCGGCCGAGCGTGTGGCCAAGGTGGCCCCGTACCTGACCCTGGACGGCAACCCGTACCCGGCAATTGTTGACGGCAAGGTCAAGTGGATTGTTGATGGCTACGCCACCAGCTCCTACTACCCTTACTCCCAGCAGCAGCAGCTGCAGGAAGCCACCACGGATTCACTGACCGCAGCCGGAGGTCCCGCTGCACTTCCCAACGCATCCGTGAACTACATCCGCAACTCGGTCAAGGCCACCGTGGACGCCTACGACGGATCCGTGGATCTCTTTGCCTGGGACACCAAGGATCCCATCCTGCAGGCCTGGCAAAAAGTGTTCCCCACCAGCGTCAAGCCCCTCTCGGACATGTCGGCCGATGTCATGTCGCATGTGCGCTACCCGGAGGACCTGTTCAAGGTTCAGCGTGAACTGCTCGGCCAGTACCACGTGACGGATCCAGACAAGTTCTTCGCCAACACCGAAGCCTGGTCAGTCCCGGACGACCCCACGACGAAGGCCGCTGACAAGCAGCCGCCGTATTACCTGTCGCTGAAAATGCCGGGCGCTGACAAGACCGCGTTCTCGCTGACAACCTCATTCATTCCGCAAGAGGTTGCCGGCACGGACTCGCGCAACGTGTTGTACGGCTTCATGGCTGCCAACGGCGACGCCGGACACGTCAAGGGTGTCAAGAGCCCCGACTACGGGAAACTGCAGTTGCTGGAGCTGCCTGTGGACACGCAGGTTCCCGGACCGGGCCAGGTGCAAAACACCTTCCAGACCGACCCAACGGTCTCCAATGAGCTGAACGTGCTGACCCTGGGCCAGTCCGAGGTCAAGAACGGCAACCTGCTCACCCTGCCTGTGGGTGGGGGGCTGCTGTACGTGCAGCCTGTCTACCTGCAATCCACCGGTTCGACGTCGTACCCCACATTGCAGCGGGTGCTGGTGGCTTTCGGCAGTCAAATCGGCTTCGCGGCCACCTTGGATGAGGCCCTGGACCAGTTGTTCAAGGGTGACTCCGGTGCCGCCGCCGGCGACGCGGGCGTGGATAAGGTGCCGGACGCCGCCGCCGGCGAATCAAACGGATCGACACCGGCTGCGGGCGGTGACAACGCGGCCCTGTCAAAGGCGCTCACCGACGCCAGTGCGGCCATCAAGGACGGCCAGGCAGCCCTGGCCAAGGGCGACTTCACCACCTACGGAGAAGCCCAGGACCGCCTCGACGCGGCCATCAAGGCAGCCATCGCGGCGGAAGGGGCGTCCGCACCCGCGGCCACGCCTGAGGCCACGCCGAGCACGACACCCTAGCTCCGACGTCGTGCATTGACGGCAAAGGGCCCGGCAGCCTCACGGCGACCGGGCCCTTTGCCGTTCTTGGAGTGCAGGTGCCGGGAATGGGCTGCAGGCCTCAACGGCAGGGAGATGAACGTCACGTGCCCATAGTTTTGCCTGTGGGTGAATGGACGGTAAAGTAATAAACACATCGCGGGGTGGAGCAGTTCGGTAGCTCGCCGGGCTCATAACCCGGAGGTCACAGGTTCAAATCCTGTCCCCGCAACAATAAAGAAAAGTCCCCGGTCTTCGGACCGGGGACTTTTCTGCATCCCCGGAAACTTCGTCATAACAGCAATGCGGGGAGCTAGAACGGCCAGAAGACCGGGACCAGGAACACCGCCACCACAAGGTAAAGAGCCATGATGATGGCGCCGAACTTCCAGTAGTCGCCGAACTTGTAGCCGGCCGGGCGCATGATCATCATGTTGGCCGGGGTGGCGATGGGCGTCAGGAGCGCCGCGGCGGAGGCCACGCTGACACACATGAGCACCGTGAGGGGAGACAGGCCGGCCTCCGTGGCGACCGAAAGGGCGATGGGGATGATGATCAGCGCGGTGGCCGTGTTGCTGATGAGCTGCCCGAGCACTGCCGTGACAAGGAAGATGCCGATCAGCAGCAGGTAGGGGCTGCCGCCGCCCGTCAGCGTGACAATGCCGTCGGCCAGCACCGTGGCGGTGCCTGTCTTGGTGATGGCGGCCGAGAGCGGGATCATCCCGGCGACCAGGATCAGGGTCTGCCAGGCCATGGACCGGTGTGCCTGGCCGATCGTGACGACCCGGCTCAGCACCATGGCCATGGCGGCCAGCAGGGCCGCGACAGCCGCCGGAACGATGTTGGTGGTCATCATGATGACCATGGCGGCCAGAATCACCAGTGCCGGGATGGCTCCGGGGCCCAGGGGGACTGTTTGGCGGCGGATGGCGTCCGGGGAATCGACGAGAAGGACGTTTTGGTCTTGGGTGTGTTTGTCGAGAGCCGCCCAACTGCCCTGCAGCAACAACGTGTCGCCAGACCTGACGGCATTGGCCCCTGTGGCAGGCGCGTAGCCGGCCGTGGCCTGTCCGGCCCGCTGGTGCGCCAGCACCACCAGGGACCCGCTCTCCGTGATCATGCCGGGGTAAACATCGGTGCCGATCAAGTTTGACCGGGGGGACACAAGGACCTCCGCCACACCGAAGGACTTGCTGACAAGTCCGCAGGCGACGCCACGCCCTTCGGAGGCCTCGACCGACAGGTCGTGTTCGAGGGCGAAGTCTGAAATGTCCGTGGTTGTTCCCCGGACCACCAGGTAATTGCCTGCCTCAAGGTTGACCTGTGTCAGTGGTTTCCCCTCCGAATCCTGCACACTGATCAGGTGCACGTCTCCAAGGGTTGCCGGCAGCACTCCCTCGATCGACTGCCCAGCATGGGTGCTTCCTGCCGGAATGCGGAGCCTGATCAGTTCGTGTTCCTCCGGCCAGTAGTGGCTCAGGATGACGCGCGGATGATCGCTAAGATCCTTGGGTGTTGCCTCCGGCACCCGTTGAGGCAGCAGCTTCGGCCCCAGATAAATCGCAATGACAATGGTGCCAATGAGCAACGGCAGCCCCACCAGGGCAAACTCGAAGAAGCCGATGCCGTCCCCGGTGGCATCAATGGCCGCCTCAAAAATCAAGATGTTCACAGGTGAACCGGTCAGCACCAGGAGGGATCCGGCATGGGCGGCAAAAGCCATGGGCATGAGCAGCTGGCCAGGTTCCCGGCCGAGGCGCACTGCCAGCACCACCACCATGGGCAGCAATGCTGCCACGGCGCCGTTGACGCTGATAATGGCGGTAAGTAACGCGGTGAACAGCATGATCAAGGCGATCAGGCGGGACCGGCTGTCGCCAGCAAAGCGCACCAGCAGACCGCCCATCCAGGTAGTGATGCCTGCGGCATCCATGGCCTCCGCGACGACGAAGAGCGCTGCGATGAGGATGACTGTCTGGGAGCCAAAACCTGCGAAGGTGTCGTTGACATTGATGATCCCGGTGGCAAAGAGGAGCAGGGCCACGCCGATTGCCGCTATCTCAACAGGGATCTTGTTCCACACAAAAATGGCGACGGTTGCGGCCAAGATCAGGATCATCAGCGTGGGTTCGGTCATGTCCAAATGCCCATGTTCGATCTCAAGCGCGACGGTGGTTGCTGACTGTCACAAAGACGTCCTTGAGGGCCTCGTTGTGTCCGGCTCATTGTGCGTTTTCCGTGATGGCGAAGCGATCCATGGGTTAGTTGGCGGCGGGTGACTGGAATCCGAGGGCCAGTTCAACCAGCAGCCGGGTGCCGAAGGCTGTGGGCCCGCGCGGGATCCACCTGCCCGCCGCCGGGGCCTGCGCGGTGCCGGCGATATCGATGTGGGCCCAGGGCGTTCCTGCCACAAATTCCTGCAGGAACAGCCCGGCGGTGATCGATCCGGCGTTCACGCCGCCAATGTTCTTGAGGTCGGCAATGTCCGAGTCGAGGTCGGCGCGCAAACGCGGCGGCAGCGGCAGCCGCCACACCGGCTCGTCCGTGGCCGATGCCGCCGCCTCCACCTGTGTGAGGATGCCTTCGTTGTTGCCCATGAGACCAGCGATTTCCGTGCCAAAGGTGCGCAAGCAGGCACCCGTCAGCGTCGCAATGTCGACAATGGCCTCCGCGCCCGCCTCCACTGCCAGGACAAGTGCGTCGGACATGACAAGGCGGCCTTCGGCGTCGGTATTGAGCACCTCGACGGTCTTTCCGCCACGGGTCACCAGCACATCACCCAGTTGCATGGCCGAACCTGACGGCATGTTGTCCGTGCACATGAGGTATGCCGTGACCTCGGCGGGGCAGCCGAGGGCGGTCAGGGTTGTCATCGCCCCGAGGATGTCGGCCGCACCGGTCATGTCATTTTTCATCTGGGAGTGAGACAAATCCCCGGGCTTGAGGCTGATGCCGCCGGAGTCGTACATGATGCCCTTGCCCACGAGTGCCAGGTGCCCTGTGGAAGTACCGTTTGGCCGGTAGCGCATCACGATCATGCGGGGTGGCTCCACCGAACCCTTGTTCACGCCCAGCAGCCCTCCGCAGCCAAGCTCCACGAGCGCTTGCTTGTCGAAGACCTCAACGTCAAAGCCGAATTCCGCACCGAGGGACGCCGCCACATCCGCCATGCGGGTTGCCGTGAGCATCCCCGCAGGGGACGTGGCCAGATCGCGCGCCAGCATGGTTGCGCGTGCCGTGACCCGGCCACGGTCGGCACCGGACTGTGCGTCGGCCTCATGCGCGCTGTCGACGACGAGCACAAGTTCCTCGACCGGAACGCTGGCCGCCGGTGTGGTCCGCAGATCAAAGTGGTAGCGTGCCAGCAGCACCCCCTCGACGACGGCGGCGGCAGCAGCGGCCACATCGAGATTCGGCACGGGCGCCAGGAGCACCGCCAGACGCCGGGCGTGGACCGTTGCACCGGCAAAGGCCGCTGCGGCATCACGAATCCCGGCGGCTGTCAGGGCGCCGGGCTCGCCGATTCCGGTGGCAACGACGGTGACCGGGTTCTTGGGAAGCGTGAGGACGGCACCGATCTTGGCGCTGAATCCTGCACGGGAGAGGGTGTCGGCGTCGACGCCGAGCGCCTCGTGGACGGATCCGTTGACCAGCACCGGCACACAGATGGCATCGACATCCGGTGTTCCCTTGGTGACCACTTGGACGGCAAATGGTGCCGAGTGGGAAGGAATGACGCTGGCTGTGGTGTTCATGGTGGCAAGCCTTTCAAAGGTTTCGTGAAATACGGGTCGCAGGGCAGGGGATACGCGGTTCACATGTTTACGGGTGCGCCGGGACCCCACGGGATGCCCAACAGGAACCAGGCTGCGAAAAGTGCGATCCAGGCGACCAGGATCCACAGGGTGTACGGGATCATCAGGGCGATGACCGTGCCGATGCCGGCGTCCTTCTTGTAGCGCTGGGCAATCGTGACGATGAAGGGCAGATAGACCATCAAGGGAGTGAGTACGTTCATGGGAGAGTCGCCCACCCGGTAGGCGGCCAGCAGTGTTTGGGGCGCGACGTCGAGCGAGGCAAAGATTGGGAGGAAAATCGGGGCGAAGATGGCCCATTTTGGTACGAGGCCGGGAAGGATGATGTCCAGCAGGAAGATCACCAGGATGAATGCGATCAGCAACAGCACTGCCGGAATGCTGGCCTGCTCCAGCAGCTGGGCTGCTTCGACGGCGGCAATCGTGGGCAGGTTGGTCCAGTTGAACAGCGCGATGAACTGGGCGATCATCAAGAACATGATGAGCAGTCCGCCCAGGCTGGCAAACGTCTTTGAAATCGCCCCGACCACCTCGTCGCCGCCACGCAGGGTCTTGGCCCCAAGTCCATAAAAGATGCCGCAGATTAAAAATGCCAGCGAGATGATGAAGATCAGGCTGGCCATGAACGGCGTTGCCCCGATCAACTGCCCCGTTTCCGTGTCACGGAGGGGTGCACCGGGCGGCAACGATAGTGCCAGGATGACGACGGCGACGCCGAGGAAGGACCAGAGGGCGAACTTGAGCCCACGGGACTCGGCTGCCTCATCAACGTCTTCTTCCGAGTTTGCCGCCAGGGGGTCGGACATCTCGTACTTGCCCAACCGCGGCTCCACAATTTTAACGGTGACCAGAACGGCCACCAGCGTCAGGACCACCGAGCAGACAATGCTGAAGTAAAAGTTGGCGGTGACGGAGAGCGGCGCCGCGCCAATGTTGCCGAGGGCTTCATTGGTGATCTCGGTCATCATGGAATCGGATGGGGTGATCAAGAGGTTGACACCGAAAATGGCACCGACGCCAGCGAAAGCCGCTGCCATGCCGGCCAGCGGATGTCTGCCAACCGACAGGAATGCCGCAGCGGACAACGGGATCAAGATCAGGTAGCCCGCGTCCGAGGCTACTGAGGACAGCACGCCGACAAATATCAGGATGAATGCGAGGGACCAGCGCGGGGCCACGTTCACGATCTTTCGGATCAACGCTGCCATGAGGCCCGCATGCTCGGCGACGCCAACTCCGGCCATGGCGACAAGTACAACCGCAACGACGCTGAACGCCGCAAAGTTGTCAACGAATGAGGAGAAGAACACCTGCAGGCCGTCAGCCGAGAGCAGATTGTGGACGGCGAAGGTTTGTTCGCTGACTGTGTATTCCGGAAGCGTGACCGCCATGCCGGTTGACGTGTCAAAGGGCACGAGCGTGCCGCCGAGAGCGTCATTGAGATGCTGGAGCTGTTCAGTGGGGACCGGGGTCAAGACAGTGTCGGTGACCTTGACGTTTGCCCAGGAAAGAATGGCAGACAGGACCGCGACGAGCGCTATCAGGTACACAAACATGATGGTCGGGTTTGGAATCCTGTTTCCCAAACGTTCAATTGAATTTAGAAACCGACCCGATTCATTGCCTTGGCCGGCACTTTTTGGTTTTGCCTTGTTGCTTGGTTTTGCCGTGTTACTTGCCCCATCTGATGACACGGGTGACTCCTGACAATGTTGAAAGCGCCGTTGGAACGGGCGGCACTCACTGGATTTTGCCCGTTTAATGCTCAGCATAAGAGCACGACAAACCAATTACAAGGGAATTTGCAGAATTTGCAACCAGGGTATCGCTATCGGAGTTCCGCGACTCACCTCCTGCTGACGGATTGTTACGCCGCCACAGCATTGTGCTGTGTATGATTGCGACACGGGGTCCGCGGTGGCCTTAGTGAATTCAGCGCACGGGCGCAACTATCGCTTCGTGCGCGATAAAAATATGAACATCTTATTGGGGTTGCCATGAACTTTTTCGAAACACTCTGGTCCATCATTATTTTTTGTCTGTTCCTTTCCTATTTGATCCTGCTATTCCAGATTCTTGTTGACATTCTCCGTGATGCATCAATTTCCGGATGGTTAAAGGCGGTTTGGGTCTTCTTCCTCCTCGTGGCCCCGGTCATCACCGCGCTGGTCTACATCATTGTGCGCGGCGGGAGCATGTCCGAGCGCCATGTGCGGGCAGCAAGCACCGCCCAGCAGGAAACGGAGCAGTACCTGCGTCGAGTCGCCGGCACCCAGAGCCCCGCCGACCAGATCGCCTCCGCCAAGGCCCTCCTTGAGGCCGGCACCATCACCGATGCAGAGTACGGGCAGCTCAAGGCCAAGGCACTGGCCTAGTGCACCCGGGACCACGCCGGTCACCGGTCCAGGCGTACCAACGGGGTTCTGCCGTTGTCTGACTCGGAAATCGTTGCCTGGATCCTGCTGGCAGTGCATGTGATCCTTGGTGCCATTGCCGTCGCCTACATTTCGGCGCGGCGCCGCCCGGCCACCGCGATCGCCTGGATGCTGACGATCATCTTTGTCCCCTATGTGGGACTTGTGGCGTTCATGCTGGTGGGCTTTTCGCGGCTGCCCAAGTACCGGCGGGACAAGCAAAAATTTGTCAACGAGCTCATCCTGGAACGCACCGAGGGCCTTGACCAGCTCAGCCACCGGGAAGACTGGCCCCGGGGCCTGGCCGGGCTCGTCACGCTCAACAGCACCCTTGGCGCCCTGCCCATGGTGGGAGGCAACGACGTCGACCTTCTCCCGGACTACCACGGCTCCATTGCGGCGATGGCGGCGGAGATCGACCGGGCCCGGACGTACGTGCACGTGGAGTTTTACATCCTGGTGCACGACGACGTCACGCGGCCTTTCTTCGATGCGCTGGCCCGGGCGGTGGCCAGGGGAGTGACGGTGCGGGTGCTCTCGGACCACCTGGCCTCGATGATGAATCCGGGCCGCAGGGAAACCCTGGCCAAGCTGGCGGAGATCGGCGCGGAATACCACGCCATGCTGCCGCTGCGTCCGTGGCGGGGGCACTGGCAGCGCATCGACCTGCGGAACCACCGCAAGCTACTGGTGGTCGACGGGCAGGTGGGGTTCACCGGCTCGCAAAACCTGGTGCACGAAAGCTACAACAAGAAAAAGAATATTGCCCGCGGGCTGCGCTGGCACGAACTGATGCTGCGGATCCACGGTCCGGCCGTCAGGGAACTCGACGCCGTTTTCGCCACCGACTGGTTCAGCGAGACCGACGAACTGCTGGTGCTTGACACCTCGCCCGTCGTCCTGGATCCGGCCCAGCATCTGGTCGATGCACAGGTGGTGCCCAGCGGTCCCAGCTTTGAAAATGACAACAACTTGAAGCTCTTCGTGGCCATGATCCACCAGGCCACCGATCGGGTCAGCATCACCAGCCCGTACTTTGTGCCCGAGGATTCAATTCTGCTGGCCATCATCACGGCTGCGGGGCGCGGGTTGTCCGTCGAGCTGTTTGTCTCGGAGATCGGCGACCAGGCCATGGTTTACCACGCCCAGCGCTCTTATTATCAGGCGCTGCTGCGGGCCGGCGTGAAGATCTACCTGTACAAGGCGCCCGAGGTGCTGCACGCCAAGCACTTCAGCATTGATTCCGACGTTGCCGTGATCGGCTCCTCGAACATGGATGTGCGGTCGTTCTCGCTGAACATGGAGATCTCGGTGCTGATCCACAGTGAAACGTTCGTGCAGGAACTGCGGGGCATTGAAGACGAATACCGGGCCAACAGCCGTGAGCTGGAATTGGCCGACTGGGTCAAGCGCCCCCTGTGGGAGAAGTTCTGGGACAGCGCGGCAAGGCTGACCTCCAACCTCCAATAGCCCGCCCCCACACCAACGCCCCCACACCAATGCACCCACATCTACGCAAAACGCTCCTGCAGATAACGGTGTGTTTTGGTGGACGCTCCTTCACTTGCGGGGCATATTCAGGCGACGCTCGGTCCCCTCTGCACGAGGCGCGACGTTGACGGGTGCAAGCCGGGCCTGTCCACGCAAGGTGACGTCCCGCCGTCGTGCCTGGAATTGCAGTTTCAGGCGACACTGGCACAGGTGTCAGGGTTTGGACCGCTTGGCAGCCTTGGTTTCCTCACGCTGGGCAGCCAGCATCGACTTGGATTCGCCGATGTCGCCAATGAAGGGACGCAGCCAGGCTGATTGCGGGTGGGAGTCCACGAGCAACGCCCGGGCAAAGAGCGAGAGCGGCACGGCCATCAAGGCGCCCAACGGACCCAGCAGCGCCGACCAGAAGATCACGGAGAGGAACGTCAGCGTCATGTTCAGGTTGACCGAGCCGGAGACAAACTTGGGCTGGATGATGGACTGGATCAAGGAGTTGATGACGCCGTAAAAGGCCACGACGGCGATGAATGACGGCAGGCCGCCGGCCAGCAGGGCCATGATGGCGGCCGGTACGAGGCTGATCCAAAAGCCGATGAACGGGATGAAGCCGCAGACAAACGCCAGCAGCGCCCACAGCCCGGCGCCCGGAACGCCCAGCGCCAGCAGCAGGATCAGGTTGAGCACCGCAACGATGGCGCCGAAGACAGTGGTCATGATCATGAATGAGCGCGACAGCCTGGCGAAGTTCGAGAGCGCCTCGACGACCGGCGCCCGCTTCTCCTGCACGACGGCAAGGATCGTGGGGAAGTAGGTGGCGTCGATGCCCATGAACATGACGAGCAGCAACAAAAAGATGGTGCCCGAGCCGACATTCATGGCGCTGCCCAACAGGTTGTAGGCCGTGTCAAACAAGACCCTGAGGTCAATGGAATTCACGATCGAGCGCACCTGGTCGTCCCCGATGCCCAGGGTGTCGTGGAGGAAGGTCCGCAGGTTGTCGCCGACTTCGGCGATCTGAGGCGCAAATTGCGGCAACAGTTGGGTCAGTTGCACGGCTGAGACCCACAGTGAGGCGATCAATGCCCCGATCATGGCGTAAACAGCCAAAATGGTGGAAATGGTGGCCAGCACGGCCGGGACGCCGCGGGCGATGAGCCGTTGCTTGAGCGGATACATGCAAATGGTCAGGATGAGCGCCAGGAATACCGGGCCCACAATCGAGGAAATCCGGCTCAGGCCAAAGAGCACTATGACTGCCGCCGCCAAGCTGATCAAAACCTTGGTGCCGGAGGAGTCTTCGCCAGGTCCGGGTGCCGTGGTGCCGTTTGCTGCGCTCATGTGCTGTCCGTTTCAGTGCTGCCGCCCCAATGCCCCACTGGCATTGAGATGATCTTATCTGTCGGCGGCGTGCAGGTGGTGATGCCGCGTCGGCATTAGATGGCGGGGACGGCCTTTTCCACTATGACCGTCAAGGTGTTGGCCAGCAGCGCGTGCACCTGCGGACGGGTCAGGGTCTTGCGCAGCAGCCATTCGCGCGCACCGCTGCGGACCAGTTGCGCGTAGACCCGAAACATCGCCTCGATCTGTTCCCGGTCAGCCGTCCGTCCGGACAGCCCGCAAGCCTCAATGAGCAGCTCGATGGAGTCATTCTCGGCTGCAATCAGGATTTTTTCCAGGTCCGGATCCCGCCCCATGCTGCCGCCGCCAAAGCTCAACCAAGAGCTGCCGGACTGCTCCAAGGTGTCCAAAAACCAGGCCACCGCCAGGTCGATCCGCTCCTCCGCCGTTCCGTCCGGCAGCGCCGCAACCGCCACCTCCGACACCGTGGAACTGACCTTGATGACCTCAAGGTACAGCTCGCGCTTGTTGCCAAAATAATGGTTGATCAGACCGCGCGCCACCCCGGCAGCAGCTGCAATGTCGGTGGCTGAGACGTCCTCATAGGCCCGCTCATTGAACAGCTTTTGCGCGCACACAAAAATCTGCTGGCGCCGCTCGTCCGGGTTCAGCCGCCTCCTGCGCGGCTCGGCCGCTGCCGGGGCGCCGGCCATTTGGGTTCCTGGCGCAGCGGGAAGTTCGACGCCGGACACCCCCTCCGGCGCGGCGCCGGCGGCCGGGCGCGGGGCTGGGTTGGGTGTGGTCACGGCGTTGCCCCTGGTTCCAGCCAGGGCAGCCAGGCCGGCAGGCCGCCCGGCACGCTCAGCGGGAAGTGCGGCGGCCGCTTTTCAAGGAATGAACTCACACCTTCCGCGGCGTCGCTGTGTGAGTCAAGTCCGGCAATCAGCCGGGAGTCCAGGGCGTGGACGGGGATGGGGGAGTCAAGGCCGCTGAGCCTGTTCAGCATCTGCTTGATTACGGCTGTGGAGACCTCGGAGGTGTTGGCAATGATGTCCCGGGCCATGGCGTAGGCGGCGTCAAGCACCTCGGCGGGGTCATGCAGGGAGGTGACGAGTCCGGCGTCGAGCGCCTCCTGGGCGCCAAAAAGCCTGCCGGTCAGCATCCAGTCGGTGGCCCGGGAAACACCGACCAGGCGGGGCAGGTACCAGGTGGAGCCGCCCTCCGGGAAGATGCCGCGGCGGCTGAAGGGGAACGAGAAGCGGGAATCGTGCGAGGCCAGACGGAAATCGCAGGAGAGCGTGATGGTCACGCCGCCGCCCACTGAAACCCCGCGGAGGGCCGCAATGACGGGTTTGTTCATGCCAAAGATGGTTTTTGAACAACGCCCGGCCGGTTCCTGCCAGTCACTGCCGGCATCGGTTGTGGTGACGTCAAAGCCACCGCCGCTCAGGTCCGCGCCAACCGAGAAGTCCTTGCCGACGCAGGTGAAGACCACGACCTGGACGTCGGGATCGGCGTCGGCCGCCGTGAAGGCATGCTCGAGCTCGTGGGCCATCGTGAGCGTGTAGCCGTTGCGGGCCTCCGGACGGTTCAAGGCGACCGTCGCGATGCGGTCGGAAACGCCGTACGTGATGGCCGAATAGGGACTGGAAATCTCAGCGGTCATGGTCATCGCTTTCAAGGCGGAAGTGCACACTTGCATCAACTATTGACACGGTGTCAATAGTCCTGCACTATTGGCGGTATGTCAACAACTCGGGTTTCCTCCGCTTGGATCGATGAAGATCTGCGCGATGTCTCGTCCCTGCTCAATGACGTCGTCGTCAAGGAGGCTGCCCCGCTCGGGGAGAAGTTTCGCGCCCAGGGCCAAATACTGGATCACCGACAGGGCAGCCGACGTCGTTGACAGCTGCCGGCAGCTAATTGGCGGCTGCGGCTGCTGTCTGGAATTCCGCATCGCCCGCTCGCTCCAGCCGGAAGGGCAGCCCGACAAACCACCCCGAGAAAAGCAGCAAGCAAGCAACAACCAGTTCTGCCAACCGTCCCGCCCGCAGCTGCGCGGCAGGGATGACAATGGAAGGAAAGCTCACGTGAGCGGACAAGCAAGCGAACAAGCATTACCGGAAGCATTTGTCTACGACGCCATCCGCACCCCGCGCGGCCGCGGCAAAAAGGGGTCCCTGCACGGCACCAAGCCAATCGACTTGGTGGTTGGACTCATCAACGCCTTGCGCGAACGGAACCCGGGCCTGGACGAAACGCTCATCGACGACTTGATTCTCGGCGTCGTTTCACCTGTGGGCGACCAAGGCGCCGTCATTGCCCGCACGGCCGTCATCGCTGCGGGCCTGCCGGACACCGTGGGCGGCGTGCAGCTCAACCGTTTTTGCGCCTCGGGCCTTGAAGCCGTCAACACGGCCGCCCAAAAAGTGCGCTCGGGCTGGGACCAGCTCATCATCGCCGGCGGCGTGGAGTCCATGTCCCGCGTCCCCATTGGATCCGACGGCGGCGCCTGGGCCATGGACCCGGCCACCAACTACGACTCCTACTTTGTCCCGCAGGGCATTGGCGCCGATTTGATCGCCACGATGGAGGGCTTCAGCCGGGTCGACGTCGATGCCTACGCCGTGCGCTCGCAACAGCTTGCCGCCAAGGCCTGGGCGGAGGGCCGCTTCGCCAAGTCAGTCATCCCCGTCAAGGACCAGAACGGCTTGGTGGTCCTTGACCGTGACGAGCACATGCGCCCCGGGTCCACACCGGAATCGCAGGCCGGCTTGCGCCCGGCGTTTGCCACCATGGGCGAGGCCGGCGGCTTTGACGCGGTCGCGCTGCAGAAGTTCCATGCCGTGGAAAAGATTGACCATGTCCACACCGCAGCCAACTCCTCTGGAATTGTCGACGGCGCCGCCCTGGTTTTGGTGGGCAGCGCCGAGGTTGGCGAGCGGCTTGGGCTGAAGCCGCGGGCCAGGATAGTGGCCACCGCCACCTCTGGTGCCGACCCGACCATCATGCTGACGGGACCCACCCCGGCCACCAAAAAGCTGCTGAAAACTGCGGGACTGGACGTGGCGGACATTGACCTGTTCGAGATCAACGAGGCCTTCGCCTCCGTGGTCCTGAAGTACCAAAAGGACCTGGGCATTCCCGACGAGAAGCTCAACGTCAACGGCGGGGCCATCGCCATGGGCCACCCGCTCGGGGCCACCGGCGCCATGATCCTTGGCACCGTGCTGGACGAACTGGAACGCACCGACCAGCGCCGGGCCGTGGTGACCCTGTGCATCGGCGGCGGCATGGGCGTGGCAACTTTGATCGAGAGGGTCTAGAACCATGAGTGAGGCAACCATGAACTACACAAACACCATCCGATGGGAGCAGGACGCCGACGGCATCGTCATCCTGACCATGGACGACCCGAACCAGTCGGCCAACACCATGAACGACGATTACAGCGCCTCCATGCAAACCGCCGTGGACCGTCTCGTGGCAGAGAAGGAGAGCATTGCCGGCGTCGTGCTTGCCTCAGCCAAGAAGACGTTCTTTGCCGGCGGCGACCTCAAGGACCTGGTTGCCGCAACCCCCGCGGATGCAGAAAAGATCTTTGCGCTGGGCCAGAAAATCAAGGCCCAGCTGCGCACACTGGAAACCCTCGGCAAGCCGGTGGTCGCGGCCATCAACGGTGCAGCCCTGGGCGGCGGGCTGGAAATTGCCCTCGCCGCCCACCACCGCATCGCCGCCGACACGAAGGGATCGGTCATTGGCCTGCCCGAGGTCACGCTCGGCCTGCTGCCCGGCGGTGGCGGCATTGTCCGCACGGTGCGCCTCATGGGCATCGCCGACGCCACCATGAAGGTGTTGCTGCAGGGCCAAAAGTACAAGCCGCGCAAGGCCCGGGACATCGGTCTTGTCCACGAGGTTGTTGACACGGTGGAGGAGCTCATCCCGGCGGCCAAGGCCTGGATCGCAGCGAACCCGGAGGCGGTGCAGCCCTGGGATGTGCCCAAGTACCGGATCCCCGGCGGCACCCCCACCACCCCCGCGTTTGCCGCCAACCTGCCGGCGTTCCCGGCCAATCTGCGCAAGCAGCTCAAGGGCGCAAACTACCCGGCACCACGGGCCATCCTGGCCGCCGCCGTCGAAAGCACCCAGGTGGATTTTGACACGGCGCTGGAGCTTGAGTCACGCTACTTCGTTGAAGTGGTGACCGGGCAGGTGTCCACGAACATGATCAAGGCGTTCTTCTTCGACATGGGCCACATCAGTGCCGGCGGCAGCCGCCCGGACGGCTTCGAGAAGTACACCGCCAAAAAGGTGGCCGTCCTCGGCGCCGGGATGATGGGAGCAGGCATCGCGTATGTCTGTGCCCGCGGCGGCATGGACGTCGTGCTCAAGGACGTCTCCCTCGAGGCCGCCGAACGCGGCAAGAGCTATTCCAAAACGCTGACCGACAAGGCGGTGGCCCGCGGCCAGTCCACGCAGGAGCAGGCCGACGCGCTGCTGGCGAAGATCAGCCCCACCACCGACGCTGCCGATATGGCCGGCTGCGACCTCGTCATCGAGGCGGTGTTTGAAAACGTCGAGGTGAAGCACAAGGCGTTCGCTGAAATTCAGCACATCGTCGGCGACGATACGGTGTTGGGCTCCAACACCTCAACCCTGCCCATCACCGCTCTGGCAGAAGGCGTGGACAAGCAGGAGAACTTCATCGGCCTGCATTTCTTTTCCCCCGTGGACAAGATGCCGCTGCTGGAAATCATCGCCGGCAAAAACACCTCGGACGCCACCCTGGCCAAGGCCTTCGACATCGCCGTGCAGATCCGCAAGACCCCGATTGTGGTCAACGACAGCCGCGGCTTCTTCACCAGCCGCGTGATCGGCACGTTCATGAACGAGGCCGTTGCCATGCTCGGAGAGGGGATCGCCGCCCCGTCCATCGAGCAGGCCGGGCTGCAGGCCGGCTACCCCGCGGCTCCGCTGCAGCTGGCCGACGAGTTGAACCTGACCCTCATGTCCAAGATCCAAAAGGAGACAAAGGCAGGACTGGAAGTCGAAAGGGGGGCACAAAAGTACCAGGACCACGCCGCGTACGACATCATCGAGCGGATGATTGAGGAGTTCTCCCGGAAGGGCAAACTCGCGGGCGCCGGCTTCTACAACTACGCCGACGGGCACCGCACCGGGCTGTGGGAGGGCCTGGCGGAAAATTACGGCGGCACCACCACCATCCCCTTCGAGGACATGAAGGAGCGCATGCTCTTCGCCGAATCACTTGAAACCGTCAAGTGTCTCGATGAGGGCGTGCTGCGCAGCACCGAGGACGCCAACATCGGCTCCATCCTGGGCATCGGCTTCCCGGCCTGGACCGGCGGTGTGCTGCAGTACATGAACGGGTACGACGGCGGCCTGGCAGGTTTTGTGGCCCGCGCCCGTGAGCTGGCGGCCCAGTACGGCGAACACTTCCTGCCCCCGGCCTCGCTGGTGGCCAAGGCTGCGGACGGGGAGACCTACTGATGGAGATCCCCGCGTCCCAGCCGGCCCCTGCGTCCGGCGCAGGAAACGCCTTCACCCAAAGCTGGACTGCCTTCACGGTGGCGCAGGCTCCCACTCCGGGGGTCGCCGTCGTGCATCTGATTGGTCCGGGGCGCGGGAACATGATGGGGCTGGCCTTTTGGGCCGAACTGCCCCAGGTTTTTGCCGCCTTGGATGCAGATCCGAAGGTCCGGGCCGTGGTGCTCGCCGGCAGCGGAAAGCATTTCAGCACCGGGCTGGATGTGCAGGAGGTGTTGGGGTCCTGGCTGAAACGGTTGGGGCCCGGCGACCCCGCGCAGGCGGCCCAACGTACCGAACTGCTGGGGATCATCCGGAGCCTGCAGGACGCCATCAGTGCGGTGGCGGCGTGCCGGAAACCCGTCATTGCCGCCGTCCACGGCTGGTGCATCGGCGGAGGTGTGGACCTGATCAGCGCCGCCGACGTGCGCCTGGCCAGTGCGGATGCCCAATTCAGCATCCGGGAGGCCCGGCTGGCGATCGTGGCCGACGTCGGCGGTTTGCAGCGGCTGCGCGGCGTCATCGGCGAAGGGCATTTGCGCGAGCTGGCGTTGACGGCCAAGGACGTGCCGGCGGAACGGGCGGAGCGGATCGGTCTCGTCAACGACGTGTACGCGGACCAGGAAACACTGATGGCCGCGGCACTTGAGATGGCGGGGGAGATTGCCGCCAATTCGCCGCTGGCCGTTGCCGGGACGAAAGCCGTGCTGAACGAGGACCGCGAGGAAACCATTGCGCGCGGGCTGCGTCATGTGGCGCTGTGGAACACCTCGTTCCTGCACAGCGAAGACTTGTTGGAAGCCGTGGCGGCCATGGGGGAGCGGCGGCCGGCCGTGTTTACCGGCAAGTAGCAGCAAAAACAAGACAAACAGGAGTCACGCGTGGGCGGTCCGTTGCAGGGAATCAAGGTGGTGGAATTGTCCGCCATGGGCCCGGCCCCGCATGCGGCCATGATGCTGGCGGACCTGGGGGCGCAGGTGGTGCGGGTCGTTGGCCCGGCGCCCCCGGTCGGCGGGTACGACGTCGACACCCACCTGCAGCGCGGCCGCACCACGGTGCGGGCGAACCTGAAGGACCCGGCCGACTTGGCAGGCGCGCTGGAGCTGGTGGCCGAGGCGGATGTGTTCCTTGAGGGCTTCCGCCCGGGCACCACGGAACGGCTGGGCCTGGGGCCCGAGGAGTGCCTGGCGGTGAACCCCCGGCTGGTTTATGCGCGCATGACCGGCTGGGGGCAGCAGGGCCCGATGGCCCGGCAGGCAGGTCACGACATCAACTACATTGCCTTGACCGGCGTCCTGCACGCCATGGGCCCGGCGGCCCAGCCAATGCCCCCGCTGAACCTCGTGGGAGATTTTGGCGGCGGCTCCATGTTTGTGCTCACCGGCATCCTTGCGGCCCTGCTGGAACGGGGAAGTTCGGGCCGGGGCCAGGTGGTGGACGCAGCCATGGTTGACGGTGTCAGCGTGCTCTCGCAGCTCATCCTGGAACTGCGCTCCGTCAACCTGTGGAACGACACCCGGCAAAGCAACCTGCTGGACGGAGCGGCACCGTTTTACCGCAGCTACGCCTGTGCCGGCGGCGGGCACGTGGCCGTGGGCGCCGTCGAGCCTCAGTTTTATGCCCTGCTGCTTGACGGACTCGGGTTGGCTGCCGCCGACCTCCCGGACAGGGACGACCCCGCCCGGTGGCCGGCACTCGGGGAGGCGCTGGCGGCGGCTTTTGCCACTCGGACCCGGGACGAGTGGGCGGTGGCGTTCGACGGCATCGACGCCTGCGTGACGCCCGTGCTCAGCTATGCCGAGGCTGCCCAAAATCCGCACCTTGCCGCCCGCGGCACCTTCTCCGGCAGCGGCAGGCACATTGCCGATGCGCCGGCACCGAGATTCTCCCGCACCCCGGCCGTGGCGAAAACGGCGCTGGGCGAAACGGACTTCGAAACCATTCTCAGCTCGTGGAGGGCACCGTGATCAGCATTTCAGGACAGCGGCAGTTTCAGGCCTGGCAGGACAAAGTGCTCCCGCCCGTTGAAGAGGTCCGGCCCGGGGTTTGGTCAATTCCCGTCCCTTTCATCAACAACCCCATGCGATACACGCTGAGTTACCTGCTGGTGGGCGACGGGGCGGCGGCGCTGGTGGATCCCGGCTGGGATTCGGACGAGGGCTGGGCGGTCCTCAACGCCGGGCTGGCTGTTGCAGGGCTGCGGCCGGCGGATGTCACGGGGATCGTCGTCACCCACCTGCACCCCGACCACTTGGGCATGGCCGCGCGGCTGCGGGCGGCATCCGGGGCGTGGGTGGCGTTGGGTGCGAACGAGCCCCTGCCGTCCCACTGGCGCAGCGAGCCGGCTCGTTTCCTGGCTGAGGACAGGGCGCAATACACGCAATGGGGCGTGCCGCAGGACTTTCTTGACGAGGTCACCTTTCACCGCGACGCGTGGGCGCAGATGACAAACCTTGCCGTGCCCCAGCTCCGCCTGGCCGATGGTGCCTTGCTGCCCGTTGCCGGGCTTGCGGTGCGGGTGCTGGCCACGCCCGGGCACACCCCCGGACACATTTGCCTGGTGGACGAAGCCAACAGCCTCATCCTCACGGGCGACCATGTGCTGCCGCGCATCACGCCCCACGTCTCGCTTGAGGCGCAGACCCAGCTCGATCCGCTGGGCGACTACCTCAACTCGCTGGAGATCATGGGGGCGGGGGCGGACATGGAGGTGCTGCCGGCCCACGAATACCGTTTCCGCGGTCTGCCGCACCGTGTGGCCGAGCTGCGGGAGCACACCCTCGAACGCTCACTCGAGGTCATTGCCGTGTTGGACGCCGGGAGTGCGGAAACCGTGTGGGATGTGTCGAAGCAGCTGACGTGGTCACGCGGCTTTGACTCGCTGCGTGGTTTTACGCTCCGCCTGGCGCTCGCAGAAACGGCCAGCCACCTCGTGTATCTGGCCGCCCGTGGCAGGGAAGTGGAGATCGAGGTCAGCCGCGGCACCCCAACCCCCGCCACCCCGTGACCATCAGACGCTATCGCAGCAATGGTGTGTTTTTTCCGGACGCTGTCGCAGCAGAGGTGGAATTTTCGGTGGTATCGGGGGCGTTGTCGCGCTGGATGGCAACGTCACGGAATGCTTTGCCCGGAGGGAAGTGCGATGGCGATGGGATGTTTTCAGCCATTGCTGCGATAGCGATGCCCAAAAAGCAGCCATTGCTGCGAGAGCGTTCAGAGCGGGTCGGGATAGTTCACCGGGTCCGTGAAGTCACCGGATTCCTGGCGGAAGCGGGCCAGGATCGCCGTCATGGTCCGCAGATCATCGGCCGGAATGCCGGGGTTGGCGAACACGTCGGCGTTCAGCACGGTGGTGGCCTCCTCCACCAGCTTGTGTCCGGCACCGGTCAGCACCACGAGGGTGGCGCGGCCGTCGGTGGGGTGGGCCTCGCGGCGCACCAGGCCGTCCTTTTCCAGCCGGTCAACGACGCTGGTGACGGAGGTCGGATGCACTTGCAGGCGGGCGCTGGCACTGGCCATCGGCAGGGCGCCGTCGCGCGAGAACGACAGCAGCCGCAGCAGTTCCAGCCGGGCGTAGGACAACCCCAGCGGCTTCAAAACGGCGTCAACCCTGCTGTACATGAGCTGGTGGGTGCGCATGACCGAGGAATAGGCGGCCATGGCATCGGCGGCGTCGGCCCAGCCATGGGCAATCCATTGGCGCCTGGCCTCGGCAATCGGGTCCATGGGCAGCGGGGCGGGGGATGCCATGGGTGTCCTTTCGTGCAGTTTTCGGGGTACGCAGCTACAGATACAACAATTTACTTGGGATCCCTAGTAAATACTAGTGGTACCTAGTATTCTGCAATGAGACGGACAACAAAATGGCCGAAAGGGCAATCAATGAAGATCGCAGTTTTGCTAAAACAGGTTCCTGACACGGCCGAGGAGCGCACGCTGGACCCGGCCACCGGCTGGCTGGACCGCGAGGCAGCGGACAACCTCGTCGACGAGATCAACGAGCGGGCCCTCGAGGTGGCACTGCGTGTGAAGGATGCCGACAAGTCCACCGAAATCGTGGTGCTGTCCATGGGCCCCGACGAAGTCACGAAGGGCATTCGCAAGGCGCTGTCCATGGGCGCCGATTCCGGCATCCACGTGCTCGACGGCGGCTTGGCCGGCTCCGATGCGGCCCGCACCGCCGCGGTCCTCGCCGCCGCGCTCCGCAGCACCAATGCCGATGTGATTGTGGCAGGCAACGAATCAACGGATGGTCGCGGCGGCGTGGTGCCGGCCATGATTGCCGAGCACCTGGGCCTGCCGCTGGCAGGCGGGCTCAACGCCGTCGACCTTGGCAATGGCACGGTCAGCGGCGAGCGCTCGGGGGACACCAGATCGCTGCAGGTGACCGCAGCCCTGCCCGCCGTGGTCACCGTGACCGAGCGGACGGCCGAGGCCCGCTTCCCCAACTTCAAGGGCATCCTGACGGCGAAGCGCAAGCCCGTCACCACCCTCACCCTCGCGGATCTTGACGTGGCAGCGACGCCCGCCCGCGCCGTCGTGCTCTCCCACAGCGAGCGTCCCGCCCGCGAGGCCGGCCGCAGGATTGACGACGACGGCACGGCCGGCACCCAGCTGGCCGGCTACCTCATTGAAAACCGCTTGGTATAGGAAGGCAACACCATGGCAAATATTCTGACTCTCATTGAATTGACCCACGCCGGTGCGGTTGCCGCCTCCGCCAAGGGCCTGCTGGCCGCCGCGGCCTCCCTCGGGACGCCCGTGGCCGTTGTCGCGAGCGAAAAGGAGCTGAGCCCCGAAACGACAGTGCAGCTGGGACAGGCCGGCGCCGCCGTGATCCACCTCGGGCGCGGTGCGCAGGCCGCTTCGGTGCTGACCGGCCCGGCCGTGGAGGCGCTCGAGGCCGCCGTTGCGGCCTGCGCACCGGCTGCCGTTCTGGTGTCCAACTCGCTGGACGGGCGCGAAGTTGCCGCCCGGCTTTCCGTCCGGGTGGGCGGTGCCATGCTCAACGACGCCGTGTCCGTCAGGCTTGACGGGGACCGGATTGTGGCGGGCCATTCGATCTTTGGTGGCGCCTATGACGTGGAATCGGCGGTGGAGGGCGGCCTGCCCATCATCACCGTGCGCCAGGGCGCCATCGACGGCGCCCCGGTCGAAGGGGGCGGCGCCGTCGAAGTTGTCACATCCGCACTGCCCGGCACGGTTCCCGGCGCACAGGTTACGGCCGTCAATGACGCCCCGGCCACGCACAGCCGTCCGGAACTGCGCACCGCCAAGACGGTTGTCTCCGGCGGACGGGGGCTGGGCTCCAAGGAGAACTTTGTCCTGGTCGAGCAGTTGGCGGACGCGTTGGGGGCAGCCATCGGCGCATCCCGCGCCGCCGTCGATGCCGGTTATGTGGACCAGCACGCGCAGGTTGGCCAGACAGGCGTCAGCGTCTCCCCGCAGCTGTACATTGCGCTGGGCATCTCCGGGGCCATCCAGCACCGGGCCGGCATGCAGACGGCCAAAACCATTGTCGCCATCAACAAGGACGCTGATTCGCCCATCTTCGAGGTGGCCGACTTTGGCATTGTGGGCGACGTGTTCACGGTGGTGCCGCAGCTCATCGAAGCCTTGGCCGCCCGCGCCGAATAACCAGCTGGTGCATCACCTTCCATGACGGACAATGGATGGAAACGCACCGGCACCTGCTACAAATAGAGACTGTTGCAAAGCGGTGCCATACCGCCAGGCTGCTTCCGCCAGGAAGCACGTGAAAGAGGTTTTAGACCATGTCGACTCCCAAGACCAAGCAGGCCGCCGGCATCTCCGAGCGCTGGAACGGCCTCGGCCTGTGGACCAAAATCGGCGTGTCCGCGGCCGGCCTGGTCGTGCTCCTGGCCATTGCTGTCCTGGTGGCACGCTGGCTGACAAGCCTTGACGGCGTCAAGGACTTCTTGACCACCTACCCGGGCGACTCTGAACTGCCCGACGGCGCACCGGTGGGGCTGCCCGCCTGGCTGGGCTGGCAGCACTTTGTGAACATGTTCCTCATATTGCTGATCATCAGATCCGGCTGGCAGGTGCGCACCACCAAGCGCCCGGCCGCCCACTGGGTGCGCAACAACAAGGGCCTCATCAAGACCCGCAACAACCCCACCAAGATCAGCCTTGACCTCTGGTTCCATCTGACCCTCGACGCGCTCTGGGTGCTCAACGGCGCCATCTTCATCGTGGTCTTGTTCTTCACTGGCCAGTGGATGCGCATCGTGCCCACCAGCTGGGACGTGTTCCCCAACGCCATCTCGGCCGGCCTGCAGTACCTCTCCCTCGACTGGCCCACCGACAACGGCTGGGTCAACTACAACGGCCTGCAACTGCTGACCTACTTCATCACGGTCTTCATCGCCGCCCCGCTCGCCATCGCCACCGGCCTGCGCATGTCCGGCGCCTGGCCCAAAAATGCCACGACGCTGAACAAGATCTACCCGATCACGGCCGCCCGGGCCATCCACTTCCCGGTCATGCTGTATTTCGTGGGCTTCATCGTCGTGCACGTCACCCTGGTCCTTGCCACCGGAGCGCTGCGCAACCTGAACCACATGTACACCTCATCCGACGCGGTGAACTGGTGGGGCTTCGGCATCTTCGCCGGTTCCCTCGTGGTCATGGCGGCGGCCTGGTTCCTGGCCCAACCCTTGTTCCTGCGCCCCATCGCATCCCTGATGGGCAAGGTCACCAAATAAAGTACGACGGCGGACCCCTCACCTTGGGTCTGCCGCACCGGACGGCACCCTCACCTTGGGTCCGCCACACAGCAACGCCGCAACGATGCGGCACCAGGAGGTTACCCGTGAATGACCTGAGCGCCGATCAGCAGGCAGTGGTGGAGATGGTGCGCGACTTCGCCACCAACGCACTGGCCCCGCACGCCGCCCAATGGGATGAGGACAAACACTTCCCTGTGGACGTGCTGGCCGAGGCCGGCAGCCTTGGCATGGGTGGGATCTACGTGGGGGAAGAGCATGGCGGATCGGCCCTGAGCCGCACCGACGCGGTCTTGATCTTTGAAGAGCTGGCCGCCGTTGACCCCACCATCGCCGCCTACATCTCCATCCACAACATGGTGGCCTGGATGATCGACGCCTTTGGCAACGAGGAGCAGCGCGCGGCGTGGCTGCCGGGCATCACCGCCATGACCGAGCTGACAAGCTACTGCCTCTCCGAGCCCGGGGTGGGATCGGACGCCGCAGCCCTCACCACCCGGGCGGTGCTCGACGGCGACCATTACGTCATCAACGGCACCAAGCAGTTCATCTCCGGGGCGGGATCCTCGGCCTGGTATCTGGTGATGGTCCGCACGGCCGACCTGGGCGCGAAGGGGATCACCGCCGTCGTCGTTCCGGCCGACGCAAAGGGGCTGAGCTTCGGCGCCAACGAAAAGAAGATGGGCTGGCGGGCGCAACCCACACGCCAGGTGGTCTTTGACAATGTGCGCATCCCCGTCACGAACCGGCTGGGCGAAGAGGGCGACGGTTTCGGCATCGCCATGAAGGGCCTCAATGGCGGACGCGTCAACATTGGCGCCTGCTCGCTCGGCGGCGGCCGGGCGGCGCTGGAAAAGTCCATCGCCTACCTGAAGGAGCGGCAGGCCTTTGGCGGCCCGCTCATTGAAAAGCAGCACCTGCTCTTTGAAATTGCCCGCATGGACACCGACCTTGAAATTTCCCGGACCATGCTGATGCGTGCGGCCAACGCCCTGGACAACGGCGCGCCGGACACCGTGAAACTGTGCGCCATGGCCAAGCTCGTGGCCACGGATGCCGGCTACCAGGTGGCCAACCAGGCGCTGCAGCTGCACGGCGGGTACGGCTACCTGAGCGAATACGGGCTGGAAAAGCTTGTCCGCGACCTGCGGGTGCACCAGATTCTTGAAGGCAGCAACGAAATCATGCGCTTGATCATTGGCCGTCTAGCCGTGGAGCGCTAACAAGTGGAGGATGGACACATGGAGCACAACGACGTACTCGTGGAGCGCACAGGCCTGCTGGGACATCTGGTCCTGAACCGGCCCAAGGCCATGAATGCGCTCAACCACGCCATGGTCAAGGCCGTGGCGCAGGCGCTGGATGACTGGGAAACGGACGACGGCGTGGCCACGGTCCTCATCTCCGGCGCCGGCGAGCGGGGGCTGTGTGCCGGCGGGGACATCGTCACCATCTACCACGACGCCCGCACCGGAGGGGATTCCAGCGAGCAGTTCTGGCGCGACGAATACCACCTCAACGCCCGCATCAAGAGCTACCCGAAACCCATTGTGACGCTCATGGACGGCGTCGTCCTGGGCGGCGGCGTGGGAATTTCCGCACACGCCTCGCACCGAATTGTCACCGAGCGTTCCCGGATCGGGATGCCGGAAACCGGGATCGGTTTTGTCCCTGATGTCGGCGGCACGTACCTGCTCTCTCGCGCCCCGGGCGAAATGGGCACCCACGCCGGCCTCACCGGGACCATGGTCAGCGGCGCCGACGCGATTGCCATGGGCCTGGCCAGCCACTACGTTGATTCCGCCCAGCTGCCCACGCTGCTGGCCGAGCTGGCCGAGCGCAACGCCAGCTCCGTCGTCGGCCGCTATGGGCAGGCTGCCCCCGAATCCGCCCTGGCCAAGGCGCGCTGGTGGATTGATGAGGCCTATGCCCCGGACGACGCCGGGACCATCCTTGCGCGGTTGGCCCGCGTGGGGGACCCCGCGGCCACGGCAGCGGCGGAGACCATCGCGGCAAAGTCGCCAACGGCGGTGACGGTCACCCTGGCGGCGTTGCGGCGCGCGCGGGCGCAGCCTTCGCTGGAAGCCGTGTTGGACCAGGAATTGCGGGTGTCGCTGCGTGCGCTGCGCTGGCCTGACTTTGCGGAAGGCATCCGGGCGCAGCTTGTCGACAAGGACAGGAACCCGCAGTGGTCCCCGGCCTCACTGGCGGACGTGGCGCCGGATGTGGTGGAGGCGGCGTTTGCGGACTTGGGTGCGCATGAGTTGGGGCTGGCCGCGCCAGTTGATGAAACGGTCTAAACGCAGTTTTTGTTCGATGTGAAGGGAAGATGGCCATGAGCAACGAAACGTCTGAACGCACTGAAAAGAAGGTCGCCGAAACTGGGCCCGCAGAAACCAAGGTGGCCTTCATCGGACTCGGACACATGGGCGGGCCGATGGCGGCGAACCTGGTGGCTGCCGGGTACCCGGTCACGGGATTTGATGTGGTGCCGGCGGCGCTGGTGGCTGCTGCTGCGGCTGGCGTGGTGGTGGCGGATTCGTCAGCTGCCGCGGCCACCGGGGCCGATGTCATCGTCACCATGCTGCCGGCCGGAAAACACGTTTTTGCCGCCTTTGAAGGCGAAGGGTCCGGTGGGGGATTGCTGGCGGCAGCCAAACCGGGGGCGTTGTTCCTTGAGTGCTCCACGATCGCAGTGGAGGATGCCCGCACAGCCCACGAAATGGTTGTGGCCAGCGGGCACCGGGGACTCGACGCGCCGGTCTCCGGCGGCGTCGTGGGTGCCGAAGCCGGAACCCTGACGTTCATGGTGGGCGGTTCCGAGGACGACTTTGCCGCGGCTGGCCCTCTCTTTGAAGTCATGGGGAAACGGATTGTCTTGTGTGGCGGACCCGGTGCCGGGCAGGCTGCGAAGGTCTGCAACAACATGATCCTTGGCGTGTCCATGATCGCCGTCAGCGAAGCCTTTGTGCTGGGCGAGAAGCTCGGCCTGACGCACCAGGCGCTCTACGATGTCGCGGCCAACGCCTCCGGGCAATGCTGGGCCCTGACCACCAACTGCCCCGTGCCGGGACCGGTCCCCGCCAGCCCCGCGAACCGCGCCTATCAGCCAGGCTTTGCCGGGGCGCTCATGGCCAAGGACCTCGGGCTGGCCGTTGAGGCACTCAACGCCACCGGAGTCGACGCCGTGATGGGCCGCTCTGCTGAGGAAATCTACCGCGAATTTGCCCTGGACGGCGGTGCCGGGACCGACTTCTCGGCCATCATCAATTCCATCCGGGCGGCTTCCGACCGTGCCGGGGCGGACTGAGCACCGCAGCTTGCTTCAGTCCCCGGCCGCTTTCGGCCTGAGCCCGCCTTCCCTGACCACCTTGAACTGAACGGAATTTCCCCATGACCCAGTATTCCTTGATCCTGACCGAACAACGCGGGCGGGTCGGTCTGATCACGCTCAACCGCCCCGAAGCCCTGAACGCACTCAGCGATGCCATGGGCCGTGAGATCCTTGCCGCCGCGCAGGCCTTTGACGCCGACCTTGGCATTGGTGCCATCGTCATCACCGGCTCCTCCCGGGCGTTTGCCGCCGGGGCCGACATCAAGGAAATGGCGGACAAGTCGTCGGTGGACGTGTACCTGTCGAACTGGTTCTCGGCCTGGGACGAACTGGCACGGGTTCGCACACCCATGATTGCCGCAGTCGCGGGCCATGCCCTGGGTGGCGGCTGCGAACTGGCCATGATCGCCGACTTCATCATCGCCGCGGACAATGCCAAGTTTGGGCAGCCGGAAATCAAGCTCGGCGTCATCCCCGGCATGGGCGGCTCGCAGCGGCTGACCCGGGCCATCGGCAAGGCGAAGGCCATGGAAATGGTGCTGACCGGACGGGTCATGGGTGCCGTGGAGGCGGAACAGGCGGGGCTGGTCGCCCGCGTTGTTCCCGTGGATGCGCTGCTGGATGATGCCCTGGCCACGGCCGAGACCATTGCCTCCATGTCAAAGCCCGTGGCCATGATCGCCAAGGAAGCGGTCAATGCCGCCTTCGAGACCACCTTGGCCGAGGGCGTCCGCATGGAACGCCGCTCCATCTTTGCGTGTTTCGCCACCGAGGACCAAAAGGAAGGCATGGCCGCCTTCAGCGAAAAGCGCCCGGCGGAGTTCAAACACCGCTAAGGCAGCCGCCCCCGCCCGGTTCCCCACCCCCCATGCCCCCTCCGAGTTGGTGTTTCGGACAATCGCATGTACTGTTGAGGACGCAACGCGGGGTGGAGCAGTTCGGTAGCTCGCCGGGCTCATAACCCGGAGGTCACAGGTTCAAATCCTGTCCCCGCAACCAGATGAGGAAAACCCTCGGCCACACAGGCCGGGGGTTTTCCGTTTCCCGGCCCAAATTGAGGAGCCTGTGCGATGAATGCGCCCGATCCGACGCAGCGGCCCGGACTCGATTCCTCGATGACAGCAGCCGAGTTTTCCCGCTGGTACTGGCTCAAAACGGAACTGGCGGACTTTGCCCGCAGCCAGGGACTCCTCGCAGGTGGCGGCAAAGAGCAGATCGCCGAACGGATTTCGGCAATGCTTGATGGAAGGCCCCAACCTTCTCGTCCTGCGGCGAAGCGGTCAACGAAGCAGCTTGCCGAACCCCTGACTGTGGACAGTGCAGTCCCGAAGGGCCAGCGCTGCAGCCAGCTGCTGCGGGTCTGGTTTACGGAACAGCTGGGCGCCGGTTTCCACTTTGACGTTCACATGCGTGACTTTGTCGCTGCCGCCGACGGCAGTTCCACGCTGGCAGACGCCCTGGCGCACTGGCAGGAAACACGCACAGCCTCCGCCCCCGAAATTGGCCGGCAGTTTGAGCTTAACCAATTCACCCGTACGTGGTTTGCGGGTCATCCCGACGGCACCCGGAAGCAAATGCACGCCGCATGGCAGCTCCACCGCTCGCTGCCCAAGGATTTTCGGCCCTGACAGTCGGGCCCTGACCGTCAGGACCGGGAAGGTTAGGCCGGGTAGAGCAGCACCTCGGCGGCCTTGACCACGAAGCACACCTCAGCCCCCGGGACCACGCCCAAGTCGGCCACCGCGGCGGGGGACACGTCGGCTGCCAGGGCGCCGGCCCGGATCCTGATGTGGCTGCCATGCGGTTCCAACTCGTCCACGCGAACCATGAAACAGTTCCGCGGGCTTCCCGCAGGCGGCGCCAAAAACACCGACACGGCCGACGGCGGGAACGCAGCCATGCCTTCCGGACCATCCGCGGGGCCGTCCCCCTCAGCAGCAGGGCCGGAGGCGCCAACGGGGCGGCCGGCGACGCGGACGCCGTCGGGCATTGTGAGGGTGGTGCCATGCAAGGATCCTGAGAGGACGTTCAGGCCGGCCAGCGACGCGGCGAAGGAACTGCGCGGACGCGCCAGCACGGCGGCCGTGGGGCCGGATTCCACGAGCCGCCCGCCCTCCATGACCAAGATTCTGTCCGCCAGCATGAGGGCGTCCAGGACGCTGTGGGTGACGATGATGGCGCGGCGGCCGGCCAGCACGCGTTTGAGCAGGCTGCGCAGGAACGGGGCGCTGTTGACATCCAGTGCGGCCATGGGTTCATCGAGCAGCAGGAGCTCGGGGGCGGTGGCGAGGGCGCGGGCCAGGGCGACGCGCTGGGCCTGCCCGCCGGATAGCTGTGCCGGGAGCCGCCCGGCCAATCCCACGGCGTCGACCTCGCGCAGCCAGTGACGGGCGGCGTCGCGGCTGGCTGACTTGCCCTGGCCCTGGCTGCGCGGACCGAAGGCCACGTTGTCGAGCACACTCAAATGCGGAAACAGCAGTGGCTCCTGGGCCAGGACCCCGACGCCGCGCTCATGCGGCGGGAGCCACGTGGCCGCGGGCGAGAGGCTGAACAACGTCCGTCCGCCCAAGGTGGCCTCGCCGGCATCGGGCTTGAGCAGGCCCGCCAGCATTTGGACTATTGAGGACTTCCCCGCACCGTTGGGTCCCATAATGGCGAGGGTTTCCCCGGCCTGCACCGTCAGGGAGATGTCAAGATTGCGGGCGGGCAGGGTCGCGTTCAGTTGCAGTGTCACGGGGCATCAACCGTCCCGGCCGGGGCAGTTTCACGGTGGGCGGGCGCCTGCAGGCGGTACTTGGGTGCGCGGTACGTCAGGGCCACAACGATGACGGCCACGGCGATGAGCAGGAAGGACAGGGCCACGGCGGCCTCGGGGTCAGTCTCGCGCTGCAGGTAAATTTCCAGGGGCAGCGTGCGGGTCACACCCTGCAGGCTGCCGGCAAACGTCAGGGTTGCGCCAAATTCGCCCAGACTGCGGGCAAACGACAGGACCGCGCCGGAGATGAGGCCCGGCAACACCAGGGGCAGGGTGATCCGGCGCAGCACCGTCGACGGCCGTGCGCCCAGGGTGGCTGCCACGGCTTCGTATTTTTGCCCGGCCGTGCGCAGCGTCCCTTCCAGGCTGAGCACCAGGAACGGCAGGGCCACAAAGGTCTGCGCCATGACGACCGCAGTGGTGGAAAAGGCAATCTCAATGCCCAAGGCCTGCAGGGGTTTCCCCAGCAGGCCGGCACGGCCAAAGGTGTACAGCAGTGCCAGCCCGCCCACCACCGGCGGCACCACCAGTGGCAGCAGGATCAAGGCCCGCAGAATCCGCTGGCCAAAAAACTGGGCACGCGCCAGCAGCAAGGCCAGCGGCACCCCAAAAATGATGCACAGGACTGTGCTGGCGGTCGCCGTTTTCAGGCTCAGCAGGAGGGCGGCCACGGATGATTCCGAGCTGATCAGTGCCGGGAACTGCCCCCAATTGACCTGTGCAACCATGCCGGTGAGGGGCAGCAGAATAAATACGGCGCCCAGGCCCGCCACCACATAAATCCAGCGCGGGACGGCCGTGTATTCCCAGACAGCCGGGGTGCGGGGGGACACCTTAGGGTGTGCCAAAGCCTGCATCCGTCAGTATTTTTTGCCCCTCAGCGCCTGTGACCTGGGAGATGAAGGCCTGCGCCAGATCAGCATTCCTGGAAGATTCGACGGCGGCGATGGGGTAGCTGTTGGCGGTGGGCTTGGGCAGGTCCAAAGGGATGTCCAAGACCTTGTTGCCGGCCGTCTTGGCGTCGGTGACGTAGACGAGCCCGGCGTCGGCCTCGCCTGCGGTGACCTTGCCCAGGACACTTGTCACCGAGAGCTCCTCGCTGACCGGATGCAGGGTCAGCCCGGCGCTGGCGGCGTCGGATTGGCTTGCTGCGCCGCAGGGGACCTGGGGCGCGCAGATGACAAGTTTTACGCCGTCCTTGGCGGCGTCGGCAAAGCTGGTGATGTTGGCCGGGTTGTCCGGCGGCACGACCAGCGTGAGCACATTGGAGGCAAAATCAACGGGGGCCCCCGCAGCCAGGCCGGCGTCGCTGAGCTTGGTCATGTTGGCGGAGTCAGCTGAGGCAAAGACGTCGGCCGGTGCGCCCTGGATGATCTGGGTGACGAGGGTGGATGAGCCGTCAAAGCTCAGGGAGACCTTGACTTCGGGATGCGCCGCCTCAAACTGCGAAGCGAGCTCCGTGAACGTCGTCTTCAACGATGCTGCCGCGAAAACGCTGAGCGTCCCGGACAGTTCTGTCGGCGCATTCGCAGACGAAGCCGCGGGATGGGCTCCGGGGGAGGTGTCCGCAGCAGGTGCACAGCCCGGCAGGCCCAGGGCCAGCATGGTGGCAACCGTTGCAGCGGCACTAAAACGGAGGGTGCGGAGGCGGGCAGGCGTTTTGGGGAACAATGTCATGAGGGGCTCCCCGGGGCAGGCACTTCAATGATGACGGTCGTTGACTTCACCACGGCCGTGGCGATGGCACCGGGCTCAAGCTTCAGGTCCCGCACGGCTTCGCTGCTCATCAGCGAGACCACGCGGAACGGCCCGCATTGCAGCTCCACCTGGGCCATGACCTTGTCCATGACCACGCTTGTCACGAGACCCACAAAGCGGTTCCGGGCAGAACTGCCCACACCGGTTGGGTCGTCGGGCAGCTGTGACTGCTTCTTGGCGAGAGCCGCAAGCTCCACACCCTCGACCACCATGCGGCCCTGGTGGTCCTTGCTGCCCTGCAGCGTGCCGTTGTCCAGCCAGCGGCGAACGGTGTCGTCACTGACGCCCAGGAAACGGGCAGCTTCGGAAACGCGAATAAGTGCCATACCCCGAGACTATATCCTCAAATGCGTGAAATACAGGGTTCACTCGACGCAAATACTGAACGCAAGCTATCAAGGCCGGGCAGCTCGTCAGCTGAGCCGGGCCGGCGTGCCGAAACCCCCGCCACCGGGTCCCTCACCACGCATAGTCCTCCGGCGCGGTTTTGGGTCCGGGGAAGATTTTGTCCAGGGCAGCCAAGGCGTCTGCGTCCAGCGAAACATCCAACGCCCGCAGCCCGGCCTCGAGTTGGGCCGCGGTGCGTGGTCCGATGATCGGTGCTGTGACGGCTGGTTGATGCATGAGCCAGGCCAGCGCCACGTCGCCCGGGGCGTGGCCCAGCTCCGCGGCGAAGCCCTCAAAGGCGGCAATGGCGGCAATGGCGTCATGGTGCGTGGCCAGCGCGTCGGCGGCGCGCCCCTCGAGCCTGCGTACGCCGTCGTTCTGCTTTTGCAGCACGCCACCCAGCAGCCCGCCGTGCAGCGGCGACCACGGGAGCAAGCCCAAGCCGTAGTGCTCGGCAGCCGGAATGACTTCTCTTTCCACGCTGCGCTGCATCAGGCTGTAAATCGACTGCTCGCTGACCAGGCCGGTGACCGGGCGGCGCGCGGCTGCCTCCTGGGCGGCGGCGATGTGCCAGCCGGCGAAGTTGGAGCTGCCCGCATACAGGATCTTGCCCTGCTGGATGGCGACGTCAATTGCCTGCCAAATCTCATCCCACGGGGTATCCCTGTCCACATGGTGGAACTGGTACAGATCGATGTAGTCGGTTTGCAGCCGCTTCAGGCTCGCATCCAGGGAGCGGCGGATGTTCAGTGCCGACAGCTTCGAATCATTGGGCCACTCGGTCATGTTGGCGTAGACCTTGGTGGCCAGCACGGTCCGTCCGCGCCGGCCTCCGCCCTGGGCAATCCAGCGGCCAATGATTTCCTCGGTCCAGCCGCGGCGGTCATTGCCGCCGTAGCCGTTGGCCGTGTCAAAGAAGTTCAGCCCGGCTTCGTGCGCCTGGTCCATGATTTTGAAGGCGTCCGCTTCGTCGGTGTGCGGACCAAAGTTCATGGTGCCCAGGCAAAGCTTGGAAACGGAGAGGCCGCTGCGGCCCAAATGTGAGTACAACACTGTCAGTTGATTCCTTCGGATGAGGGTGCAACACGTTGATTGTCTGCTGTGGAACCGCCGGACCAGGAGGACAGCAGCTTCAGGGCGTCCTGCGACGGCGAACCATTCTTGGCCGTGTAAATGCGCAGGCTTTGTTCGGGGTCGTCCGGGAGCAGGAGGTGCTCAAAGTCCACTTCCACTTCGCCCACTACGGCGTGATGCAGGGACAAGGTGCCGGAGGACCGCCGGCCCACAGTGTGCCGGGCCCACCACTGCCGGAATTCCTCGCTGTTGACGGCCAGCTCGCCCACCAGCGCCGTGGCCGCAGGGTCGCCGGGATGCCGGCCAATGTCGGCGCGCAGGGCAGCCACCGCATCGGCGGCGGCACCGTGCCAGTCCCGGAACAGTACGCGCGCGGCCGGATCGAGCATGATCCAGCGTGTGTAGTTGCGCTGCTCGCGCGCCATGGCCGGGAAATCGGCCAGCAGCAGGCGGGCCATGCGATTGCTGGCCAGAACGTCTGTCCTTCTGCCAAGAACGACGGCGGGCACGTCACCCACGGCGTCGAGCAGCTGCCGCATGGACGCACGCACCCGCTGTGCCACCGGCGGATTTGTGGCTTGCCCGCCACAGTTTTCCAGCAGGTCGAACATGTGGGCGGACTCGGCGTCGTTCAGCTGCAGGGCGCGCGCCACGGACGCCAGCACGGAGCGGGAAGGGTGGATGTTGCGGCCCTGCTCGAGCCGGGTGTAATAGTCGGTGGAGACATCCGCCAGCCGCGCCACCTCCTCCCGGCGCAGCCCCGGCACGCGCCGGGTGGTCAGTATGGTGCCCGGATCAGGCTGCAACCGTGAGCGCATGGCTGAAAGAAACCTGCCGAATTCAATGCTTTGTCCCATGCTCCCATTCTGCCCCGGAGCAGGGGCGCCACCTAGTGCCAGGGTGGGTCTGTTAAACCTAGGATCTTTCTGCCCATGTTCAGTGGCCCATTCACCAGTACTCTCGGCCTAGGCTGGTGGGGAGCGCCTTAACGGCGGAGGCTAGGAGAGGAATGAGTTTTCATGACTGAGTCGAAAACCGCGGCAGCGGCTGTTCCGGAACTGACGTTGAACAATGGGGTCGCCATCCCGCAGCTGGGTTTCGGTGTCTTCCAGATCCCGCCGGAGGAAACCCGGGTGGCCGTCACGGAAGCCCTGGCTGCCGGGTACCGCCACATCGACACGGCTGCTGCATACCGCAACGAGTCCGGTGTCGGGGCGGCCATTGCCGAATCGGGGCTGGCCCGCGAGGACATTTTTGTCACCACGAAGCTGCGCAACGGGGAGCAGGACAGTCCCCGCGCCGCCTTCGAGGCCAGCCGGAAAGCACTGGGCGTGGACTGGATCGACCTGTACCTGATCCACTGGCCGGTGCCTTCACAGGGGCTGTACACGCAGGCATGGAAGGAGCTCGAATCCCTTTATGCGCAGGGCCTGATCCGCGCCATCGGGGTGTCCAACTTCCTGCCGGCACACCTGGACGAGCTGCTTGCCAACTCCACCGTGGTCCCCGCGGTGAACCAGATCGAGGCGCACCCCACCTTCCACCAAGGCCAGCTGGCGGACAAGAGCCGAAGCCACGGCATCGCCGTGGAGGCCTACAGCCCGCTGGGACAGGGCAGGGACCTGGAAAACGAGGTGGTCGCCGAACTGGCGGCTCAATACGGTGCCACCCCGGCCCAGGTGGTGCTTGCCTGGCATCTGGGTCTGGGCAACATCGTGATCCCGAAGACCGTCACGCCCGGGCGCATGCGCGAAAACCTGGCGGCTGCCCGGATCAAGCTCAGCACGGATGACTTGAACCGCATCTCAGCATTGGAGGCTGGTGGACGCATCGGCGCCGATCCGGCCGTGGCGGCGTTTACGCAGATGTAGGCAGACGTAAGGAATGCACACTGCGGCTGCCCCGCAGTGTCTACCTCGCAGTGTCAAACAAGAAGAACGGGTGCCCGGCCGCGAAGCGGAGGGGCACCCGTTCTTTTGTCTGTTTTTGCTGCTTACAGGTTGTCGAACTCTGCTTCGTCGACGGAAGCCGAGGCCTTGATCGCTGCCGGAGCCGGGGCACCGCCGGACTTCAGGGCCGCCAACCGGGCCTCAACCTCTGTTTGCTCGCCCAGGTCCTCGAGGGAGTTGAACTGTGCATCCAGGCTCGACGCGGCAAGTTCGTTCTGTCCACGGACCTTCGCCTCTTCGCGGCGGATTTTCTCCTCGAAGCGGCTCACCTCGCTGGTGGGGTCCATGATGTCGATGCTCTTGAGCGCGTCGTGGACCTGGGTCTGCGCGGCGGCGGTCTTGGAACGGGCAATCAGCTCGTTGCGCTTGTTGCCCAGCTCTGTCAGCTTGCCGTTCATCTGCTGCAGACCGGTCTTGAGCTTTTCAACAACGTCGTTCTGCGCGGCGATGTTCGGCTCTGCGGACCGTGCCTCGTTCTCGGCGGTAATCTGGCGCTGCAGTGCCACCTTGGCGAGATTGTCGAACTTCTGTGCATCGGCGGCATTGCCGGCAGTGCGGAATTCATCGGCCTTGCGGCTGGCAGCGAGTGCCTTTGAGCCCCAATCCTGCGACGCCTTCACGTCCTCGTTGTAATCATCCTCGAGCATGCGCAGGTTGCCGATCGTCTGCGCAACAGCCCCTTCAGCCTCCTGGATGTTCGCCTTGTAATCGCGCACCATCTGGTCAAGCATCTTCTGTGGGTCCTCGGCCTGATCCAACAATGCATTGATGTTGGCCTTGGCCAACTGTGCGATCCGGCCGAAAATTGACTGCTTTGCCATTCTTTACCCCTTATTATTTGCTGGTTGCATCAAATGAAAACTCAATAGCTGCTGCCAGAGGCGTCCGATAGTGGTTTGAGTCTAAAGGACCTCCCCAATTCTTGCCGCAGGTGCACTGATAACGCAATGCCCTGATGGTGCCGTGGCCCGGCAGGCGATGGGCTAGAAGTTGCCGCCGCTGCCACCGAAGCCGCCACCGCCTCCACCGCCACCGCCGCCACCGCCACCGCCGCCAAATCCACCGCCGCCTCCACCGCCGAAGCCGCCACCGCCAAATCCGCCGCCCCCGCCTCCGGAGAGCAGCCCGCCGATGATGCCGCCCAGGATGGCCCCGCCCATGCCCCCGCCCATGGAACCTCCGCCACCGTAGCCGCCGCGTCCTCCGCCGCCAAAGCTGTCGACGTCATTCTGGGCGTATTGGATGGCCTGCTGGGCCAGCTGCTGTGCTTGCTGCGCGTACGTCAGGGCATTGGTCGGGTCGGATGTTGCAACTGAAACTGCGTAGTCAAAGTTGCGTTCGGCTTCGGAAAGACGCGTCCGTGCGGCCGATCCCACGCCGCCGCGGCGGGCCGCGATGAAGTCCTTGGCCGTGGCGATGGTTGCCTGTGCGCCGGCAAGGGCCTGCTGCAGTGCTGCCTGGGACCGCAGCGCCTGCTGCTGCTGGTCGCGGATGCCGGTCAACAGTTCGTCAAGCTGCCCGTGCGCTTGTTGCACCGCCGACAGCTGGGCCACGGGATCGGGCTTGCCGGCGGCAGCATTCATGCGCACATCGTTGAGCTGCGCTTCCGCGGCCTGGACCGTCGGGGCGTAGCGGGAGAACTGCTCGGAAGCCACCAACGACTTTGCCTGTTCCAAGTCGGCGAGCGCCGAGGGGAGCGCGGTTGTCAGGGTGGTTGCGGCGTCGCGGATGGCCGTTCCAGTCTTGGCGATCGCGTCGAGGAGCACCGTGCACTGCAGCAGGCTTTCCTCGGCGGCCTTGACCGAAACAGCGGCACCGGCCGTGTCCGACGCCGCCAGTTTCGTGTCGGCATCGGCAGCCGCGGTGTCCACAAAATCAAGGCGTTCCTTGGCCTGGGCCACATTGTCACGCACGGGCGCCAGCGCAGTTTCCGAGTATTGGGACGTCAGCTCGGCCAACTTTTGCTCGGTGTCGCCCACGGCCGTGCGGGCTCCGGCAGCCTGCGTGCGAATTGTGCCCAGCACCTCCGGCGCGGTCCGTTCCAGCTCGCGCAACTCGTCGAAGGCCGCTTTTTCGGCCTCCAGCGCCGCGTTGGCATCCTCACTGCGCTTGATGATTTCCCCGAGCCAGGTCCGCTGCTCCTCGATGGTGTCGGGAATTTCGTCATCCAGCTGTTGCTGGAGCTTGAAGGACTCCGAGAGGTGGGTCTTGGCGCTCTCCAACGCAGCCTGGAACTGCTTCACGGCCTCGTCCCCGTACGACGCCTGCGCAAAACCAATCTCGTGCCCGCTCGTGTTGATGGCGTCGTCGGCAGCGATCAACAGCGAACCTGCCTTGGCGCGCAGCTCCGGGATGGTCATGCCGGCGTTGGGGTCGAGGGCCTTGCCGTCCGGGCCGAAACCCTTGGCCGTGGCCTCAGCCGCCGACTTTTTGCGCTTGTTTCGCATATACAGGGCAGTGCCTGCACCACCCACGACGACGACGCCGCCGATTCCCAGCGCCACGAAACCGCCCGTGGGGTTGGGCACGTTGCCCTTCCCACCGCCGGCGGCATCGCCCAGGGCTGCGGCTGCGTCAATGGCAGCCTGGGCCCAGTTGTCGTCGGACAGCTGCGGCTTGATGACGTTGGTCTGAATGTTTTGGTTCTTTTGTTCGGGGACCATGGCCGTATCGGCGAACAACGCATACTTGGCATCCTTGACGGCAACTACCAAGAGGGCGTCGCCGGTGCCGAGCTGCTTCTTGTCGGCCACCTGCTGCCCCCACTGCTGGCCTGTTTCGCCGTCGAAGGAGTCGACATAGACCACAAAGAACGTCATCCCGTGGTCCTGGCTGAGCTTGTCAATCGCAGTCTGGACTTCAGCCTTCTGGCCGCCCAGAACATTGGCATTGTCAACGATGTGCGTGCCGCCGGGAATGCTCACCGGTGGTTCGGCCTGCGCAAGTCCGGCCGGGCCCAGCATGAGGGCGAGCAGGCCAAGCACTGCCAGAAATGGGGAAAATACCTTCAACCGTGCAAACATTGCTCACCTTTTGATATGGGGCCATGGCGAAATTCGGCCTTAATACTCCAAACGATACTATGGTGCCGTTTTGATTGGGGCAGGAAGTTTCGCCCAGCGAAGAACCCCGCGGCCGGGGGAGACTGCGACATAATGGAACACGATGAACCTTCACAGCTACCTTCCAGCGAACGTTCGTCATGGCACCAGCCGCGGGCGACATGATGAATTTCAAGCAAGGATTCATCACACGAGATTTTACTGAAGGGAAAGCTGATGTCAGAGCACAACGGGGAACACACAACCCACAACGACGAACAGCACAAAGCTGCACCCCAAGCCCCTGACACGGCTGCAACGCCAGAGGCTCCCCAGGCATCCGGCCCCGAGACAACGAGTCAGCACGGCTCCACACCGTTCCAAGGTGCACAGGCACAAGGCACCGGCACGCACAACAAGCCCGCCCCCAGCGCGCCGCCGCAGCCGCCTGCCGAGGATCAGCCCACCGGTCATGGCGCACCCCCGACGGCGGCGCAGCCGGCACAGCCAACAGATTCGTCGACACAGTCGGCAAGTGCGCCGGCCCCAGGCTACGCCGCTCCGGCGTATGGCGCCCACGCATACGGTGCACCAAATACCATTCCAAACACGCCCACCGGCGCCGGCAATCCCACCGGCCAGAACCCCACGGAGCCCATCCCGAACAACTTTGCCGTGCACGGGCAGGGCCAGCAATACGACGGGCAGCACCAGCAGGGTCAGAACAACAACGGTCAGCAGGGATCGGTGACCGGGCACGCCGGACCGGGATATCCGGCGTCGAACGCCTACCCGCACTCCTTGGCACCGGCCGTCACGGCCAAGCCCAAGGAACGCAAGAAGGTGGGCATGGGAATGTTTACCGGCGGTGTCCTGGCAGCTGCCCTTATTGGCGGGCTCGTCGGTGGCGGATCACTGTTCCTCCTGGACCAACAGCAGGGCGGCAACACCGTGGCCGGGACGAGCCAGCAAAGCGCGCCGTTGGTGATCAACAACCCCAAGTCGGTCAATGAGGTGTCCGCGGCTGCGGCCAAGGCGATGCCGTCCGTGGTGACGATTTCGGCCACGAGCGGTAGCTCAGGCGGCACGGGTTCGGGCATCATCCTGGACAAGGAGGGCCACATCCTGACCAACACGCACGTTGTGACGCTCGATGGCGCCGCGGCCCATGCGACCATCGAGGTTCAGACCAGTGACAACAAAGTGTATGAGGGCACCATTGTTGGCACAGACCCGCTGTCCGACCTCGCCGTGGTGAAGATCGACGCCCCGGACCTGGTGCCGGCGGCGCTGGGCCAGTCCAGCAAGATCAATGTTGGCGACACGGTGATCGCCATCGGTTCCCCCTTGGGCTTGAACGGCACCGTCACCGACGGCATCGTCTCCACACTCAACCGCACCATCCAGGTGGCCTCCTCTGCTGTTCCGGAAACGCCAAGCGACAGCTCCGAGGACCCGTCCGACGGCGGCAACGGCTTCCGCTTCTCGCCTCCAGGCGGCGGGCAGGACACCACCGCGGCACAGGGAACGGTCAACCTCAACGTGATCCAGACTGATGCCGCCATTAACCCCGGCAACTCCGGTGGCGCGTTGGTCAACGCCCAGGGTGAAATCATTGGCGTCAACGTCGCCATCGCCTCAACAGGCAGTTCTTCGGACTCCAGCAGCCAGAGCGGGAACATCGGTGTGGGCTTCTCCATCCCGATCGACCACGCACAGCGGGTGGCGCAGGAAATCATCAAGACCGGCAAGGCCAGCCACGGCCAGTTGGGTGTCTCCGTGGGCGGGACGTCCTCCAACAGCTCTGGAAGTTCCTTCTCCACGGGCGCCACAGTTGCCGACGTGACGGCAGACAGCGCAGCGGCCAAGGCAGGGCTGCAAAAGGGCGACGTGATCACCCAGCTTGGCAACCGCACCATCAGCGACCCGGCGGATCTGACAGCGGCCGTTCGCGAGCAGGCCGGCGGAGCCACCGTGAAGTTGGACTTCACCCGGTCGGGCAAGTCCCAGTCGGTCGACGTCACACTTGACACGATGCCCGCCAGCTAACAAATGCACGAAGCCATGCGCACCACTCGATTCGAGTGGTGCGCATGGCTTCGCCGCAACTGAACCAAGTCCGGCACCTGAACCAGGTCCGGCTATGCGTCCCGGAGGACCTTGTTCAGGACGGGGGCTGAGGCGGCCAGCCCCACCCACACCAGGCCGATGCCGGCGGCCAGCACTGCGGCGATGACCAGCAGGGACAGCGGGGCAAAGATCGCAGCCATCCCGGTCAGGGGAAACAACAGCACCGCGGCCAGCACGGCAGAGCCAATCGTCACAATCCGGACCGGGGAGAGCACCGCCCGTTTGCGGGCAGCATCCATGACGGTGCGGGGCATGCCGAGGCGGTCAAGGCTCACGTAGAGATCGCGCCTGTCCAGGATGGCGGCCGCCTGGTTCACCCCGGCGCTGCAGGCCACGAGCAGGAAAGACGCCACAACTGTAATTAACACACCTGTGCGCATGTCGTTGGTCAGGTGCATTTCGGCGGTGCTGCCACCCCCGCCGGCGGAGTCCATGAGCGCCAGGCCGGTCCCGGCCACGACGGCGATGAAACTTGTCATCGACAGGGAACTCACCTGCCGCCAGGCGGCCTTGGGCGATTCCAGAATCGTCCGGGCGGCCAGCAGCTTCGCAGGGGTGTCGGCCCGGCGCAGGCCGCCGCCGGCCAGCCACTTGAGCACAATTGGGCCCATCAGGTTCAACAGCGCCAACCCGCCGGCGAAACTGCCGCAGATGATCACGATCATGACCGCAGCCGAGCCGCTCGCCGTGATGTTGGCCATCGCTGCATAAAGCACGACGGCGGCGCCCGCCCCGAGCGCGAACCGAACCCAGTGCACCGTGGGGGCCTTTTGCCGGGTGCGCACCCCCAGGGGCGAAAGCACCACCTGGCGCAGGCCGACGGCCGCACTGATGGCGGCCAGCACCACGAGGGCCGCCGCCGTGGCCAGCACCAGCAGGGGATTGAGCCACAGCTGGGCCAAGCCCAAGGCTTGTCCCTGGAACGGGATGAGGGCAACGGCCGGCAGGGCAGCGGCATGGAGGGCGATGCCGGCGCCGATGCCCACGGCGGCAATGGCAGTGGATTCCACGATGGCCATGGCACCCACGAGTGCCGGGGTGCCGCCCAGCAGCCGCAGCGTGGACAGCCGTTCATCGCGGCGGCGGGCCGACAGGCGTGCCGCCGAACCGCCCAGGGTCAGCAACGGCAGGACCAGCAGTGCCAGTGCCACCATGGCCAGGGTTTGATAGGCGCCGGCGGTGCCGAAGCTGTCGTCTGAGGCGGGGTTGGTGAAAAAGCTCATTGCCCCGGCCAATACGATCAGCGACAACGCCGTGACAAGGGCAAAGGCCACTGCGGGCAGCGCCACCACAGCCTTGTTGCCGGGGGACGGCCGGGACATCATCCACAGGATGGAGAACGTTGAATTCAGGCTATTCACGGCTGGCCCGTCCACTTCTGGCCCGCCGGAGACTGGGGTGTCAGAGGTTGCCCGACGGGAGTCTGGCCCGCCGGGGCTGGGGGAGCCGGAGGTTGAGGCGCAGTGTTTGCCGCACCGGCAGCAGGGGATGCGTAGCCGGGCGTGCCCATTGACGGGTGGGCAGCAATGTTATGGGCTGGAAAGCGCTCCGGCTGCACGTAGGTGGTCCCGGCCTGCAGCGCCGTCCCGCCGGGCCCGGCCGGCATGACCGCTTCGGCACCCGGGTGGGAGGACGGCGCAACGGACAGGACGCCGTCGTGCATAAACAAGGTGCGGCTGCAGCGTGAGGCAACCGTGACATCGTGGGTGACCAGGACCAGGGTGTGGCCGCGGCCGGCCGTGGCGCCCAGGAGCGCGGACATGACGTCGGCGGAGGTGTGTGAATCGAGGGCGCCGGTGGGCTCGTCCGCGAACACGATGCGGGCGCCGGTGACCTGGGCCCGGGCGATGGCGACCCTCTGGGCCTGGCCGCCCGAGAGCTCGCCGATGCGTCGCCCCTCCATGCCGGCCAGGCCGAGGTGGGCCAGCCAGCCGGCCGACTGCGCCTCGGCGTCGCGGCGCGGGACGCCATTGAGCATGAGCGCCAGGGCCACGTTTTCGATGGCCGTCAGCTCCGGGATGAGCAGCCCGGACTGGAACACAAAGCCGAACGCCTCGCGGCGCAGCTTGGAACGCTGGGTTTCGTTCAGTGCCGTGACGTCGGTGCCCGCATAGTTGACGGTGCCGGCGTCGGGGGAGGTGATGCCGGCCAGGGTGTGCAGCAGCGTCGTCTTGCCGGAGCCGGAGGCACCCATGATGGCCACGGACTCCCCGGCACGGATGTCGAGGTCGACATTGTTCAAGGCGATGCCTGCGCCATACCTCTTGGACAGGGAGCGGGCGCTTAAAATTGTTGTATTCATGCTTCAATCCTGCTCCAGGCCGCGGCGGCAAACATCGGGCCAGAGGTGGGAACCTTGTGCGGCCGCGTCCACCCGGGGGCGGAGAAGTGCTCGCACCGGGACGGGCGGGATGTTCGCTTGAAGTAAAGAACCGCAGCGACGAATTCCGGCTGCGGGCCGGTTCGAACTAAGCTGTTGGGGTAGGCCAAGGGCGAACCCGCTGCTTCCGCCCCAGCATGGGGAAGGGCTCAGCGACACCATTCGCCCATGACACAAAGGACAGCAGTGGAAAATACAGCACTGAACATTGTCGTACTGGTCAAATATGTGCCAGACGCACAATTCGACCGGCATCTCACAGGTGATGCCCACGGCATCGACCGTGGTGAAAGCATTCTTTCGGAAATGGACGAATACGCCCTCGAAGCGGCGTTGGCCTTGACCGACGCCCGCGGCGGCGCCAAGGGCGGCAACACCGTCACGGCTCTGACACTGGGCCCGGCCTCCGCCGCGGTGGCCGTGAAAAAGTCGTTGCAGATCGGCGCCACCCAGGGCCTGCACGTCACCGACGAAGCGCTCGAAGGCTCCGACGCCTCGGCCACCTCGCTGGTCCTCGCCGCAGCCATCAACACGCTCGGCCCGGTGGACCTCGTTATAACGGGCATGGCCTCAACCGACGGTGAAACTTCCATCGTCCCCGCGCAGCTGGCTGCGCGACTGGGCCTGGCCCAGATCACCTTCGCCTCGGCGTTGGACGTTGACGGCGACACCGTCACGGCCCGCCGCGACGGTGATGACTTCTCCGAGGAAATCCAGGCCACCCTGCCTGCCCTCGTCTCGGTGACGGACCAGGCCAATGAGCCGCGCTACCCGAACTTCAAGGGCATCATTGCCGCGAAGAAAAAGAAGGTGACAACGGTGTCCCTGGCGGACCTCGGGTTGTCGCCGGACGCCGTCGGACATGCCGGGTCACTGACGAAGGTCACGGCGGCAGCCGAGCGCCCCGCACGCACAGCCGGCACCGTCATCACCGATTCAGGCGATGCCGGCATCCAATTGGTTGACTTCCTGGCCGCGCAGAAACTGATCTGAGGAACCCTTCATGACTGCAATCGTTGTTTACATTGATCAGCTCAACGCCCCCGGCAGGCTTTCGGCAACTGTGCACCAGCTGCTGACCCTGGCCCGCGGCGCCGGCGAACCGGTGGCTGTTGTGGCCGGTCCCGTCAGTGCCGAGGTGCTGGCCGAGCTGGGCGCATACGGTGTGCAGCGTGTGCTGCACTCCGAGCAGGCCGAATTGGGCCAGTTCCTGGTTGCGCCCCAGGCCGACCTCGTCGCCCAGGCCGCCGCCGCCGTGTCCGCCGGTGCCGTGCTGCTTGACAACAGCGCCGCCGGGAAGGAAATCGCGGCCCGTGCCGGCGTGACCCTGAACGCCGGCGTGATCACCGACGCTGTTTCCGTCACGCACGACGGCGGGACCCTCGTTGCGCACAAATCGGTCCTTGCGGGGTCCTGGACTGTGGAGGCGCGGGCCACCTCAGCTGTCGCCGTCATCAGTGTCAAGGCCCACGCCGTTGACGCAAGCCCGGCCGTTGAGGCCACCGTGCCCGTCGTCGAGGTTGTGGACGTTGCGTTTGCCCCGGCAAGCCTGGCCGCCCGCGTCACGTCCCGGACGCCGCGTGCGGCTTCCGGACGTCCCGATCTTGAAGACGCCCGCATTGTTGTGGCCGGCGGCCGCGGCGTTGATGGCGACTTCGCGCCCGTTGAAGAGCTGGCGGATGTTCTCGGAGCAGCGGTGGGCGCCTCCCGCGCAGCCACTGACGCCGGCTGGATCTCGCATGCGTCCCAGGTGGGCCAGACGGGCAAGAAGGTTTCCCCGCAGCTGTACATCTCCGTGGGCATTTCCGGCGCCATTCAGCAAAAGGCCGGCATGCAGACCTCCAAGCTCATTGTTGCTGTGAACAAGGACGCGGACTCGCCCATCTTTGAGATTGCCGACTTTGGCATTGTTGGGGACCTGTTCCAGGTGCTGCCGCAGGCTGTGGAGGAAATCAAAAAACGCCGGGGCTGACCCGGGCTTGAATGCCTCTGATTGTGACTAATGCCGCCGCTTGGCGGAGGTGCCCTGGGTTGTGCCCTTGCACCGCCGCCCAGC
>NZ_JBQSVT010000027.1:0-56531 GCF_052376555.1 Specibacter sp. AOP5-B1-6 | reverse complement strand
TGGCCACACCGCATCCCACAGTGTTCCGCCGCTGGGGGCCCTTCCTCACGTCCATGCTCCCGCCGTGGATCGGGGCCATTGACGTGCAGACCGAGCCGGAGGAACCTAAAAGTTAGCCATACTGTTTGAGGCCCAGGGGACCACAGCGTGGCGAAGGAGGCATGATGATGGCCAGAACCAACTCACGGTACGGATGGATTCGAGACCTTCCGGATCAGCGCGACTTTCACTTCGCCGCTCCCAGCGCCATCCAGGCAAACCTGCCTCCCGCCGTCGACCTTGTTCCCCAATGCCCGCCGGTCTACGACCAGGGCCAGCTGGGGTCCTGCACGGGCAACGGTGTGGCCGGGTCGTGCAGTTCGACGCGTTGAAGGAAGGCCTGGCCGACACTTCCACGCCGTCGCGCCTGTTCATTTATTACAACGAACGCGTGATCGAGGGGACGGTTGAGTCCGACGCCGGAGCGCAAATCCGCGACGGCATCAAGACGGTGGCGGCCACAGGCGTCTGCGACGAAACGCTGTGGCCGTACGACATCGCCAAGTTCAACGTCAAGCCAAAGGCCGCAGCGTACACCGCGGCCAAGAAACAACGTGCCATCAGCTACTCGCTCGCCAGCCAGCGCTTCACCATCCGCAATTCGTGGGGCACCGGTTGGGGCCTTGCCCGGTACGCCACCATGCCGTACACCTACCTGCTCAGCCAGTCACTTGCCAGCGACTTGTGGACCATCAATTCCACCGCCTGAAGCACGACGGCGCAAGCCGGCCTTGCGCTGGAAGGCGGGTCGCGCCGTCGTGCTTCAGCCGACGTGGCGCGAGTCCCGGACTGAAGGCCCGGCCGGAGCGGGATTCGGCATTCCCGGCGAGCTGCGCACCCCGGCCCGCGGATCCTGGCTGCAAGCACGTCCGCATGGTGGTCGCCCATTGCAAAAGCCACGTAGACTTGCGCGGTGTTAAAGTCCCAGCCCGTCACCGTTTCCATTGCCAGGTCAGTCCAGCCCGGTTATCACCGCCAATTCGCCGCGTGGGCCCATGCCGGCCAGGAGCTCGCCCGCGAATGGCCGGGCTATCTGGGCTCGGGGTGGGTGCGGGTCAGCCCGGCGTCCGACGAATGGCACGTCATGTACCGCTTCTCCAATGTCGAGACCTTGCACGACTGGGACAATTCACACGAGCGCAAATGGTGGATCGACGGCGGCGGCGGCCTCATGGAAATCACCCGGGTCGAGCACCGCACAGGCATCGAAGGCTGGTTCGACCAGCCCGGCGACGTGTCCATCAGCGTCCCGGAAACCGTCGTCCCGCCACGCTGGAAGCAGGCAGTCGGCATTTTCCTGCCGTTCTTCCCGCTGAGCCTGCTGGCCAACATCTTCCTGCGCCCGATCACGGCGGACTGGCCGCTGGTCCTCGCCGTGCTGCTGAACGTCTGCATTCTGACGCCCATCATGACCTATTTGTTCCTCCCGCTCAGCACCCGGCTGCTGCGCCCCTGGCTGCAGGCACCGCGCAAACAGCGCACATCCCGCAAGCCCCGATAGCAGCCGGTCACGCCGGGCAGCCGGTCAGGCCCGTCAGCCGAGCAGTTCCGCCAGGCCGTGGATGAGCCAGGGGTTCCACCAGGCCCAGTCATGGCCGCCCGTGACCGATTGCAGCTGGATGTCTGCTCCCCGCGGGGCCAGGTCGTTCAGGAGTTTCACCGAAGTCTGATGGATGTCGGCCTCGTAAAGGCCTGCCTGCAGGCGCAACACCACCTCGTCGACCACCTTTCCCAGACGTTCGGCCAGGTCGTAGCGCCACAGCGACGGCGACTGGGCCAGTGCCACCCCCACCAGGTGCGGATGCCGGGCCACCTGCCACAGCGAGGCGAGACCGCCATAACTGGCGCCGGACACAAGGGTGCCGGCCGCATCCTGACGCACGGGCAGGTCCCTGCGCAGCAGTGGGAGCAGGTCCTCCGCCACGAAATCCACCGTCCCCGTTGGGCCGCTCAATTCCGCAGCCCGGGTCTGCCCGTCCAGGGAATCGACCATGGCCACATGCAGTGGCGGCACGACGCCGGACCTGATCGCCGCATCCAGGGTCGCCTTGAGATTGAGGTGCTTCGCCCACACCTGCCCGTCGTGCAGGATCAGCAGGGGAGTCCCGCGGCCAGCAGCGCCAGCTGTGCTGTCGTTGCCGACGTTGCCGGGCGAGCCGTGCGGCGGGGCATACACCCACACCGTGCGCAGGCGGCCCGTGCCGGAATCAACCACGGACAGTTCAGCAAGACCGTCCGACGGCGCAAGCCCGGCGCCGTGTGCCAACACCCCGCCCATGACGGGGCCGCCTGCGGACAAATCAACGGTGGCGTCGGCCAGCCACGGCACGGCCGGTGCCAGGGGCAGGCGCAGAACTGACTGCGCCCCTCCGTTCATCCCGGCTCCGACCACCGGGTTCAGCGGGTCGGGCCCGCCGGCGTCGGCAGCCATGCGGATGGCCCGGCGTTCGGTGGCAGCGCGCCACGGCGCAGGGCCGCTTCCCTCATGGGCCGTGATCCGGTAGCTGCACTCCCAGTCGGCGGGCATCAAATACGTCAGCGCCCAAAGGTCGGTCCCCGCCATACGCTCAAATTCGCTGGCAGCCACGTCGTGGTGGTTGACCAGGGCGTTGGCGGAGAGAATGACAGCGGTTGCGTTGGCGCTGCGATGCAGGAACGTCACGGCCCGATGGTGCGGGCTGCCGTCGGGGGCAGCCTCAATCCAGGGGGAGCGGCATGGCGAACCCGGCGTGAGCTGGGCCAGCAGAAAACCGCGCTCCCCGTGGCTGCCGGCGTGCCAGCGGCTGCTGAAATGGCCGGCAATGACGGGGATGTGCGGTGGGGGGCCGGCAGCCATCTCCTGGGGTGCCGGGAACACCTCCCGGCCCCGGGCGGTTTCCGGCGGTGCCCCGTCCGAGCTGTCCAGCGGCCGCAGCCCGCTCATGCCGTCGCCCGCAAAGGCGCCGCGGCAGCAGCGTGGGCCGGGAACCCGTCGTCGGGCTCCAGGGGAACGACGAGGGGGCCGCCGGTTGCTGGATCGGTGATGACAACAGACTCAATGCCGTACACCTCGCGCATGATCTCCGGGGTTGCGATCTCGCCGGGCGGGCCCTCGGCCACGATCCGCCCGTCCTTCATGGCGATGACGTGGTCGGCAAAGCGGAAAGCGAGGGCGAGGTCGTGCAGGACGGTGACCAGGGTGTAGTGCCCTGTGCGGTGCAGCCGCCGGCATAGGCGCAGGACCTCCAGCTGGTGGGCGATGTCAAGGAACGTGGTTGGCTCATCCAGGAGCAGCACTGGGGTGTCCTGGGCCAGTGCAAGGGCAAGCCAGACGCGTTGGCGCTGCCCGCCGGAGAGCTCGCTGACGGCCCTGTCTGACAGCTCCGTCACGCCCGTCGCCGCCATGGCCTCGTCGACTGTGGCAGTGTCGGCCTCGGACCACTGGCGCAGCAGCCCCTGGTGTGGAAAACGGCCGCGGGCCACAAGGTCAGCCACCGTGATGCCGTCCGGGGCCGTTGACTGCTGCGGCAGCAGGGCCAGGCGGCGCGCCACCTCACGGGTCCGGTAGCCGTGAATGTCGCGGCCGTCCAAATGAACCACACCCGCTGTTGGCTTGAGCAGCCGGGACAGCGCCCGGAGCAGCGTGGACTTGCCGCACGCGTTGGGGCCGATGATGGCCGTGAAGGAGCCGGGCGGCACCACGACGTCGAGCCCCTCGGAAATGCTGCGGCCATCGTAGCCAAGGTCCAGGCCGTGCCCGGAAAGCACATCGCTGCAGCCGGAACCTGTTGTGGTGGTTGCTGTCTTCACGTGGATTCTCCCATCAGAAATTCTTCTTCATCATGCATTAAATGCTCCTGCTCCGTGCGACCAGCCACAGCAGGTAGCAGCCGCCCACGAGCCCAGTCATCAACCCGATCGGGACATGGACCGACAGCGGCAGCCGCTGGGTGAACAGGTCGCAGGCCACCATCAGTGCAGCGCCCATGAGGGCGCCCGTGGCGAGCGGAACCTGCACCGATCGTGTCAGTCGCGCCGCAAGCTGGGGTGCGGCCAGGGCCACAAAGGCGATGGGCCCCACCGCGGCCGTTGCCACCGCCGTCAGCCCGACGGCGGATGTCATCGAAATGAGCCGGCTGGCCTCGACCCGCACGCCCAGGGCCCGCGCCACGTCGTCGCCCATTTCCAACAGGGCCAGGCTCCGGCCCTGGCCCAGCAGTATCGGCAGGAGCAGCAGGACTGCGATCATGACGGGGACTGCGTGGTCCCAGCTTCTGGCGGCGAGGGATCCGGAGAGCCACATTTGCGCCTGGGCGGCCAGGTCCTCGTTGCCTTTGACCAGCAGCAGCGTGTTCACCGCACCCAACAGGGCCCCGATGCCGATTCCCACGAGGATCAGGCGGTACCCGCCGCTGACGCCGCCGCGCACGGACAACAGATATACCGCTGCTGCGGTGGCCAGCCCGCCAATGATTGCGGCGAGTGCGGTCGCGGCGGGGCCGGCGTTGAACAGCATGATCTGGGCGACGGCGCCAGATGCGGCCCCGGTGGTGAAGCCGATGATGTCGGGGGAACCCAGGGCGTTGCGTGAAATGGACTGGAACGTGGCTCCGGCGGCGCCCAGGGCCAGCCCAACTCCGATGGCGGTCAGCGTGCGGGGGAGGCGGATGCGGTGCACCACCATGGCGGCCTTGGGGTCGTCGGAGAACCCGAAGGCGGCACCCAGCACCTCCGAAAAGGAGAATGCGATGGTGCCCGTCTGCAGGGCGACAACCCCAAGGATGGCGGTGGCGGTGGCGAGAAGCAAGCCCACCAGCACGGTCCGGGGCAGGCGCCGGGGAGCTTTCCGGAACGGCAGGGGGCGGTGGGACGTGGCATCCTGGGCAGTCGCCGTCGGGGCCGGGATCACAGCTGCACCAACTTCCGACGGCGGGCCAGGGCTATGAAGACCGGGGCTCCGATGACGGCACTCATGACCCCGGCGGCGATTTCACCGGGGGCGGCAATGACGCGGCCAAGGATGTCGGCGGCCAGCAGCAGCAGCGCACCCAGAATCATCGAAAAGGGAAGCAGGCGGTTGTGGTTGGGGCCGACCACCATGCGCCCGATGTGCGGGGCCGCCAGACCCAGGAACCCGATTGGTCCCGCTGCCGCCGTCGCCGCTCCGGCCAGGAGCAGGATGGCCCCGGCGCCCAGCAGCCACGTGGTGCGCATCTTGATGCCCAGGGCATTGCCCAAATCGTTGCCGAGGGAGAGCGAATCCAGGCTTCTGGCCGTGGACAGGCCCATGACCATGGCGATCAGGCACGCGCCCAGCACCCACGGCAGGACGTCGTAGCCACGGCCTTGAAGCGAGCCGCTGGCCCAGCTGACAAAGTTGCGCAGCCGCTGTGCATCCCCGGCAATGATGATGATCGTTGTTAGCGAGCCCAGCATGACGCTCAGCCCGGCGCCGGCCAAAACCAGGCGGACAGGGTTGTTGCCGGCGTCATGGGCGCGACCCAGGGCATACACCAGCAGTGCTGCGACGGCGGCTCCCGCAAAACCAAACCACATGTACTGCTGCGGGCCGACGACGCCGAAGAACGACAGCCCAACGGCAACCGCGGCAGCTGCTCCCGCGTTGATGCCAAGAATGCCGGGTTCGGCAAGCGGGTTGCGAGTCAGCGCCTGCATCAAGGCGCCGGCAAGTGCCAGCGCCGCACCAACGGCCAGGGCCAGGAACGTCCTGGGCAGCCGCAGTTCTACGACCAGCAGGTGGGTGCTCTGCGACGGGTCGAAGGCCGTGATGGCCTGCCATGTTTCGGCCAGAGGAATGGTGCGGCTCCCGATGCACAGGCTGGCCAGGCCCAGGAACAGCAGTAGGACGAGGCAGGCAGCCCAGCCCCTTTTGAGCCGGGAATGTTTACGTCTGGCTTGGAACATCCCTAGGCGCCGCGTTCGCGGTCGTGTGTCATGGCGGAGTCTCGTTTCGTCGTGCCCGGGCGGGTTGGAAGGGCGGGCCTCGGGGCCTGGGCTTTGGCAAGCCTAACCTAACACTATTGATTAGTTATTCATTCCAATGGATTGATTGGGCACACGCTCGGAGGCGCATTGTGTGAGATGTTTCACGTTGGGTGGTGAATTGGCGTCCCTGGAATCCTTCGGAACCGAGCGGAAGGGGGTCGTGGCGTCTCGTCTCCGAGGGCTCGCAGGCGGCGGAATCGCGGAGATTTTGGCGGCCTCGGAACGAGGTGGTCCATCGATCCTCCAGTCATTCCGAGTCCGATCCCACTAGCCGCATGCGCCTCCACTGTCAATGCTCCAAACGGACAATAAGATCAACGAAACATGACGTAAATAAGTTAGGTAAGGCTATGCTCGCTTCTGTTCGATTGTCTGGATACGCCGGGCACAAAAATCACAGCAGGGAGTCCACCATCGTTTCACCGCCGAAAATAGTGCTTGTGACAGGCGCCGCCGGAGGGATCGGCCGGGCCTGCGCACACCGGCTGCACCAGGACGGCAACGCCGGCGATGTCATGGTGTTGGCCGACAGTGATGCACGGGGACTGACCCAACTCGCGGGGGAGCTGCCCGGCCGCCACGTGGTCGCCGTGCCCACGGACGTCAGCGACCCGGACGCCGTGGACAGGCTGTTTGAGCTGATCGCGGCCCGGCCGGAGCCGCTCGGCGCACTCGTCCACGCCGCCGGAATGCTCACCACCGGATCCGCCCTCGACGCCGGCATCGATGATTGGCGGCGCACCCTGGCGGTCAATGCCGACGGCGTGTTTCTCGTTGTCACGGCTGCGGCGCGACTGATGCTGGCAGCGCCTGTGCACAATCGTTCAATGGTGCTGATCGGCTCCAATGCAGCGGGCGTGCCACGGTCAACCATGCCAATCTATGCAGCATCCAAGGCCGCAGCCGCGGCATTCGTGCGCTCGCTCGGACTCGAGCTGGCGCCCAGGGGCATCCGCTGCAACACGGTGTGCCCCGGCTCAACCAACACCGGAATGCAACAGAAATTTTGGGGAGCCGATGCTCTCGCCGGCCAGCAGTCGGTGCTGGCCGGGGACCTGTCGCAATTCCGGGTTGGCATACCCCTGGGCCGCATCGCGGAACCGGAAGACATTGCCGGCACTGCCGCCTTCCTGTTGTCCGAGCAGGCCAAGCACATCACCATGCAGGACATCTACGTCGACGGCGGCGCTACGCTGCGCGCCTGACCCCACACCATTTTCAAAGAAAGGCACTCCATGACTGCGCAAGCAGCAGAAACACCACGCCCGACAGCGGCCTGGCTGCGCGACCCCCTCGCGGAATACAGGCAGGGCGACTTCCTGATGTCCGGAACCTCGGGCAGCGTGCTGGGCAGGGGGAGCCGCACACTGCGTATGGACGCGGCCAACCACCGCGAAATCCTGGCCGGGCACTTCGCCGGGTCCCCGCAGCTCCCCGCCATTGCGGGGGTGCTGCCGTTCCAGCCCGGACACAGCGGTGAATTCCTCATCATGGATTCCACCCTGCGCGGTCCCCGCATGGCACGGCCCGCCATCCGGCGGCAGCCGGCCGGTGCCGGAACCCCGCTTGCCCCACTGGCTGCCGACAACCACTACACGGATGCCGTTGCCGCGGCCTTGAAAAAGTTCGCCCCCGCCGGCCTGCAGAAGGTGGTGCTTGCCCGCTCACGCAGTGCCGCCCTGCAGGAGCCTCTGGACATCACCGAACTCCTCGCCCGGCTGATCCGGCAAAACCCGGCGGCCTGCGTTTTTGCGGCGCCCCTGCCCGGAGAGCGGACCTTGGTCGGCGCCAGCCCGGAACTGTTGATCCGGCGCAGCGGCACCCTTGCCCTGAGCAATCCGCTGGCCGGCTCCGTTCCGCGCTGTGCCGACCCGGTGGTCGATGCGGCCAATGCGCAGTCCCTGCTGCACTCGGCCAAGGACCTGTACGAACACGCCATCGTCGTTGACATGGTGGCCGGGGTGATGGGCGGACTGTGCTCAGGGCTCGTGGTTCCGGCCGGACCTGAACTGGTGCGCACCGACTCCATGTGGCACCTGTCCACCAAGGTCCACGGACGGTTGCGGGACCCCGAAACAACGTCGCTTGATCTGGCTTTTGCCCTGCACCCCACACCGGCCGTGTGCGGGTGGCCCACCCAAATGGCGTGCGAGCTGATCGCGGAACTGGAAGAAACCAGCCGGGGATTCTACGCCGGGGCAGTTGGCTGGACGGATGCGGCAGGCGACGGCGAATGGGCCGTGAGCATCCGCTGCGCAGAGGTCTCCAACGACGACGTGCGCGTCCACGCCGGCGCCGGCATTGTCCCCGGCAGCGACCCGGAGCTGGAGCTGGCGGAGACCGAAGCCAAGTTTCGGACCATTCTTGCCGGACTGGGGGTGAACCAGGGATGAAGGCTGACGGAACCGTGCCCTGGCCGCAGGAAGTGGCGGCCACCTACCGCGAGCGCGGCTATTGGACCGGCGGGCGCCTTGACGCCATCGCCGCAGCCCATGCGCGGCAGACTCCCAACAAGGTGGCGCTGGTGGATGCCGCGGAGCGTGTCAGCTATGCGGAGCTAGAACAGCGGGTCGCCCACCTGGCATCGGGGTTCGCCGCCCATGGCATCCGCCCCGGGGACAGGGTCCTGCTGCAGCTCCCCAACCGGGTGTCCTTCATCGTCACGTCCCTGGCCCTAATGCGGGCCGGCGCGGTTCCGGTCTACCTGCTTCCCGCCCACCGGCTCAGCGAGCTCTCAGCCATAGCCGCGCAGGCCGCACCTGTCGCCTACATCGGGCCCGCCGTCCATGGGGGCTTTGACTACAGGGGCCTGGCTGCCACGGTGTCCCAGGGGATTCCCGGTGGGCTGAAGGTCTTCATCGACGGCACTCCCCGTGGTGCGCAGGTGGAGCTGGACGCGGTGGTGCGGCTCGGTGCCGCCATGCCGTGCCCTGCGGCGCCGGTGGACGGCTCCGAGCTGGCGTTCCTGCAGCTGTCAGGGGGGACTACGGGCACGCCCAAGCTGATACCCCGCAGCCATCAGGACTATCTGTATTCCGTGCGGCAAAGCGTTGGGGTGTGCGGTTTCGACGGGCAGACCGTCCTGCTGCTGGTGCTGCCCGCCGCCCACAATTTCCCCATGAGCTCCCCGGGATTCCTTGGCGCCCTGCTCGCCGGCGGCCGGGTGGTCCTTGCCGCCCACGGTGCGCCCGAGCTCGCCTTCGACCTCATTGAACGCGAGGGCGTCACCACTGTGCCCCTGGTCCCGCCCCTTGCGCTGGCCTGGACCCGCGCGGCGCGGCAGCGCCACCCCGGGCTCGACAGCCTCAAAACCATCCAGGTCGGCGGTGCCAAGTTCCTGCCCGGTGCCGCCGTTGAGCTCCAGCAGGTCATGGGGGTGCGCCTGCAGCAGGTCTTTGGCATGGCCGAGGGGCTGGTCTGCTACACCACGGACGACGACGACCCCGTCACCGTCGCAACAACCCAGGGCCGGCCCATGAGTGCGGCCGACGAAGTGCTGATTGTGGACGACACCGGACAGCCGGTGCCGCCGGGGGAGGCGGGCCACCTGCTGACCCGCGGTCCCTACACGATCCGCGGCTACTACAAATCGCCGGAGCACAATGCCTCGGCGTTCACCCCCGAGGGGCATTACCGCACTGGGGACATCGTCCGCCAGCTGCCCGGCGGACACCTGGTGGTGGAAGGGCGCAGCAAGGACCAGATCAACAGGGGCGGGGAAAAAATCTCCGCCGAAGAAGTTGAAGACCACCTGCTGGCCCACCCCCACGTCCACGACGCGGCGCTGGTCGCCGTGCCCGACAAATTCCTGGGCGAGATCTCGTGTGCCGTGATTGTGCCTGACGGTCCGCCGCCCAGCCGGTCCGAGATCCACAGCTTCATCCGCAGCCGCGGACTGGCAGCCCACAAGCTCCCCGACAGGGTCCACATTGTCACCGACTTCCCGCTCACGGGAGTCGGCAAGAACAGCCGCGCCGAGCTTCGGCGGGCCTTGGCAGCGCAGCTCAACCCGCCAGCGTGACCGAATGGCAGCCTGACCTCCGGCCCCCATACTCTTCATCCGCCCACCACAAAGGAGCAACCATGCACAACGACCTTCCCACGAGAATCTCCTATCCGCTGCCGGCCACGGCAGACCTCCCGCAGCGCAGCGTGCCCTGGACGCCCGACCCCGCAAGGTCGGCGCTGCTGGTCCACGACATGCAGCAGCACTTTCTCCGCCCCTACACCAGCGGGCAGGAACCGGCAGAGTCCCTGCTCGGAAACATCGGCAGGCTCCTGGCACTGGCCCGGGAACTCTCCATCCCGGTCTACTACACGGCGCAGCCTGCCCATCAGCAGCCTGCGGACCGTGCCCTGCTGAACGATTTCTGGGGAGCCGGCATCGGTTCCAACGAAGCGGGCGCCCGCATCGTGGACGAACTCCAGCCCCACCCCCACGACACGGTCCTGACCAAATGGCGCTACTCCGCCTTCCAGCGCACCAATCTGGCCGAAACCCTCCACGCCTCGGGCCGCGACCAGCTCATCATCACCGGCGTCTACGCCCACATCGGCTGCCAGGTCTCGGCAGCCGACGCCTTCATGCACGACATCCAGCCCTTCATGGTCGCCGACGCCGTCGGGGACTTCACGGCGGCCCACCATGCCCAGGCCCTTGCCTGGGTGGCCGGTCGATGCGGGGTGGTCACCGACACCGGGTCACTCACCACTGCCTGGGCGGGTGGACACGACCCCGCCAGTACCGTCAGCACGGCCGGCGCTGACGACTCCGCCGGCACCGTCGGTGACCACATCCGGGGCAGGGTCGCGGAGCTCCTGTTCATGGATGCGGCAGAGATCGGCGTGCACGACGATCTGCTGGAGCTGGGCCTGGACTCCATCCGGGTCATGGACCTGGCGGAAACCCTGCGCGCGGACGGACTGGAGGCGTCCTTTGAAACGCTGGCCGCGTCATCAACCGTCCACGAGTGGGCAGCGGCCCTGCAACTGCAGGGGGCCGGGGCATGAGCGCGGCAGGCAACCCCTTCGACAACGACGAGGGTGTCTTCCTGGTCCTGTGCAACGCAGAACAGCAGCACAGCCTGTGGCCGGAGTTCATCCCCGTCCCCCTCGGCTGGCGCACCATCCACGGCCCCGATTCCAAAACCGCCTGCGACGACTACATCGAACGGCACTGGACTGACCTGAGGCCGTTGAGTCTGCGCGAACAGATCCGCGCAGCAGCCTCCCGCTAACCTCCTCCCACCGATAGGACCTTCCATGGCAACGCCGTCAACTTCCACCCTTGAACAGTCCGGGGACGCGCTTGATGTTCCCTCCCTGCTGCCGCTTGCCGGGGCCCAGCCCGGCATCTGGTACGCCCACCACCTTGAAGGGGAGCGTGCCAGCAGCTACAACGTCGCACGCAGCACCGACATCGAGGGGGAGTTTGACCCAGGGGCGCTCGCAGATGCGGTGCGCCTGGGCCTTGGGGCGGTCGACACCCTGGGCTTCGAGTTTGGCGAGGTGGCGGGCACGCCCAGCCAGTGGCCCGTCCGCTGTGATCGTGAGCCGTTGGAAGTCCTCGACCTGCGCGATGAAGGTCCCATGGCCGGGCAGGAGCTGATGGCGGCGGACCTGGCTGCCGGGGTGTCCCTCGCCGGAGCCCGCCCGTTGTACCGCCAGGTCCTGATGCGGGTCGGGGATGCGCGCTGGCTCTGGTACCAGCGATACCACCACATCCTGCTTGACGGCTACAGCTTCACCGCCATCACCCGGCACATCCTTGCCCACTACCAGGCGCTCGCCGCCGGCACTCCGGCACCGGCCAACCCCTTCACCGGCACCGTTGCAGTGGTCGACGCCGAGGCCTCCTACCGCGGCTCCGGCACGGAGGAACGCGATGCCCGCTTCTGGCGCAACTACTGCACCGCACTGCCCGCTGCCGCCACGCTGGCCATCCCCGAATCCCGCAGCAGCGACACGGGGGCCGCCCGCCGCGGCGAAGCCAGGCTCGGTGCCGGCCTCACCGCACGATTGTCCGACCTGGCCCGGGACCACCGGGTCAGCTGGGCCGATGTCCTGACAACCGCCGTCGGCTCCTATCTGGCGCGCATGGCAAACAGCACCGAGGTGGTGCTTGGCGTGCCCTTCATGGGGCGGATGGGAACCCCGGCCCTGCACGCCGCCGCCCCGGTGGTCGCCGTCATGCCGCTGAAGCTGGATTTCCCGCACGATGCCGGACTGGGCCAGGCTGCTCAAGCAGCGGCCGCGGCCCTGGCTGAGGTGCGCAGGCACAGCCGCTACGGGGCCGAACAGCTCCTGCGCGACCTGGGCCGGGTGGGAAGCGCCACCCCGCTGTATGGGACGGTGCTGAACCTGAAGATCTTCGAATACACCTTCGAATTGCCGGGGGTTGCCTTGACCACCGTCCACCTCTCCGCCGGGCCAGTGGACGACCTGGAAATTTCCGTCTACAAGAACGACGGCGGCATCGTCCTTGAATTCGAAGCCGCGCCCGGGCTGTACACGACGGCAGATCTGGCGCTCCACGCGGACCGGCTGCTTGCCTGGATCGAGACACTCGTTGACGGCGGCGGCACCCCGCTGCGGGACGCCCCGCTGCCCCTGCCGAACGAACTGGCACACATCCAGGACAACTGGGGCACAGGACCCGCCCTCGTGCCCGGGACGGCCACCATCATGGAACGCCTCGACCACCAGGCCGCACACCGCCCCCAGGAGACAGCAGTCGCAGCGGGTGACGACAGCCTGAGCTTCGCCGAACTGGGCCAACGAGCCAACGCACTGGCACGGCTGCTCATGGACGGCGGCGTCGGGCCCGGCTCCGTCGTCGCCGTCGCCCTTCCCCGCTCCCTGGACACCGTGGTGGCCATTGCCGGGGTCCTCGCTGCAGGGGCCGCCTACCTGCCCCTGGACCTCGACTACCCCCGCGACCGCATCGCCTACATGCTCGACGACGCCGCACCCCAGGCACTGATCACGACCACCCAAGTCCGGCAGACCATCGACTTCGACGGCCCGGCCGTGGCCCTGGACGACCCCGCCGTCAGGAAGGGCCTGGCCCGGCAGAAGAACGGCCCCGTCACACCGGGGGAACGACGCCGGCCCGTCCACCCGGGCGACCTCGCCTACATCATCTACACCTCGGGCTCCACCGGCAGACCCAAGGGCGTCATGACCACCCACGCCGGACTGGCCAACCTCATCGCCAACCATGAAGGCGGCATCTTTGGTGACACGGTGAAGGCGCTCGCAGGCCGGCGCCTCCGGGCAGCCCACAGCGCCTCCTTCTCGTTCGATTCCTCATGGGAGCAGCTGATCTGGATGTATCTCGGCCACGAGCTGCACATCCTGGACGACGACCAGCGGCGGGACCCGCAGGCCATCGTCGAGGTGATCAGGGACCGGCGCATCGACACCATCGACATCACCCCCTCGCTGGGCACGCAACTGCTGGACTGCGGGCTGCTGGCGGCGGGGGAGCACCGCCCGACACTGATCCTCTTCGGCGGAGAGGCTGCCCCGCCGTCGCTGTGGGCGGCGTTGCGGGCTGCGCCGGGCATCCACGGCCACAACTTTTACGGGCCCACCGAATACACGGTTGACACGCTGGGGGCCTCCGTCGGCGACTCCCCGCATCCCGTGGTTGGCGGACCCATCGGCAACACCAGGGTGCAGGTGCTCGATGCCGGGCTGCGCCCCGTGCCGCCCGGCGTGGTGGGGGAACTGTACATTTCCGGCGACGGCCTGGCCCGCGGCTACCTGGGCCGGCCCGCCCTCACGGCCGCCCGCTTCGTGGCGGATCCCACCCGTCCAGCCACGCGCATGTACCGCACGGGCGACCTGGTGCGCTGGCAGCGGGACGGACACCTTGACTGCCTGGGCCGGGTGGACGACCAGGTCAAGGTCCGCGGGCACAGGGTGGAACTCGGCGAGGTGGAGGATGCCCTGGGGAGCCTGCCCGGAGTGTCCGCAGCCGTCGTCATTGCAGAGTCATTGGGGCACACCAGCCGGCTCATCGGCTACTTTGTGCCCGACCACGGCAGCGGTGCCGGCGTGCAGGGTGCAGGGCTGCGCGCCCTGCTGGCCGCCGCCCTGCCCGACTACATGGTCCCATCCGTGCTGCTTCCGATTCCCGCGCTGCCCCTGACGGTCAACGGCAAGGTGGACAGGGCCGCCCTGCCCGCGCCGGCTGCGGCGGGGGCCCTGACGGGCCGGGCCCCCGCCAACGAACGTGAAGAGCTGCTGTGCAGCACCATTGCGGCACTGCTGGGCCGGCCGTCGGCCAGCCCGGATGACGACTTCTTCGTCTTGGGCGGGGACAGCATTTCCGCCATGGCCGTGTGCGGTGCCGCCCGCCGGGCCGGCTGGCAACTGCGTCCCCGCGACGTCTTTGCCCAGCGCACGGCGGCCGCCATGGCCGTTGCCCTGACGCCAATGAACCCCGGAGCGGGCCAGGCGGTGGCAGCCACGGGCGACGTCGACCCCCTGCCCATCCACCGCTGGCTGGCGGAAACGGGCGGACTTTCCGCGCACTACGCCCAGGGCGTGTGCGTCAGCGTCCCGCAGGAACTCACCGCCGGGGTGCTCAAGGAAGCACTGGCTGCGCTCTTCCGCGCCCACCCCGCGCTGGGTGCCTCGGTGCGCGGCGGCACGCTGAACATTCCCGGCCCGGAGGTGGCGGCGGAGCTGGCTGCGAGCGCCGCCAGCGACCGCACCGGCGTCCCGGGGGCCACCCCTGACGCCGCTTTCCATGAGGCGGCGCAGGCCCTCGACCCCGAAAGCGGCGCCATGGTCCGGGCGGTGCTGCTCGACGGTGCTGCGCCCACCGGTGTTGTGGTTGGCGGTGCTGTGCCCAACGGTGCTGTGCCGGGCGGCACCGGTACTCGGCTGCTGGTGCTGGCCATCCACCACCTGGTGGTCGACGGCGTGTCCTGGCGGACGCTGCTGCCCGACCTCGGCCACGCCGTCGACATGTTGCTGGCCGGGAAGGAACCACGGCTCGAAGCCGAACAAACGCCACTGCGGCAGTGGGGCAGCCACCTCCACGACCAGAAAACTTCCCGCCGCGCCGAACTGCCGCATTGGCTGGACCAGCTGCGCGCCGGACCGGATCCACTGGGGTGCGGCAGCCTCAACGTGGCGCTGGACACCCAGTCCACCGCAGGAAGCACCCGAATCCTGCTCAGCAGGGAAACAACCTCCGCCCTCCTGACGGACCTGCCAGCCGCCTGCCAGGCGACCGTCGAGGAAACGCTGCTGGCCGCCGTCGTACTGTCCGCCGCCCGCCACTTCAACGTGGACGCGCTGCCGCTGACCCGCGAATCCCACGGACGGCACAGTGACAGCCATGACCTGGAACGCACCGTCGGTTGGCTGACCGCCGAACACCCCCTGCTTGTGGACCTCGCGGGCATTGACACCGCCGGGCTTCTGGCCGGGCACGGGGACGCCACCGCCGTGCTGCGTGCCGTCAAGCAGGCGGTGCGCGCTACCCCCGGCGACGGCCTCGGCTACGGCATTCTGCGCCACCTCGACACGGCCGCCCAGCCGGAACTGGTGTCAGCCGCGGCCGGCAACCCGCCGGCCCTGCTGGTGAACTACCTGGGCCGCTTCCAGACCGGCGGCGGGCACTTCACACCGGTCCAGCACGGCGGCGTGTTCGCCGACTCCTTCGCCGTCAGCCAGGACGGTTCGCTGCCCCTGGCCCACCCCTTGGAACTGAACGCATTCCTCGACGGCGACCGGCTCGCCCTGGGCTGGACCTGGGCCGGACGGCTTTTGTCGGCTGCGGATGTCGCCGCCGTCACCGCAGGCATCGAGCAGGCGGCACAGGCGCTGGCCCGGTTCGCCGAGGTCGAACCGCGGCGTGCCGCGGCCACCACGGTCCCGGCCGATGCGCCCGGCACAGGGCTGGACGCTGACGCACTGGCGCGCATCCAGGAAAAGCACGGGCCCGCGGTGGCCGTGCTGCCGCTGGGCCCCCTGCAGCAGGGGCTGCTCTTCCACGAACAGATGGGTGCTGACGGCGGCTACAGCTCCGTCACCGTGCTCGAATTCAGCGGCCGGGTCTCCACCGGGCGCCTGCGCGGCGCCCTGGAGCTGCTGGTGGACGCCCACCCGCAACTGGGAACCTCCTTCGACACCGCCTCAGGCCCGGTTCCCGTTCAGGTCATCGGGCACCCGTCCTTCCGGCGTCCCGTCGACTTCACGGAGATCGTGGTCCCTGACGGCGCTGATGCCGCGGCCGAAACCCTTGCCGTGGAACGCGCCGAGGCGCGACGCCGGTTCCAGGTGGACCAGGGACCGCTGCTGGCAGCACGCCTGGTGCGCTGGCCTGACGGCTCCGCCCGGCTCATTTTGAACGCCCACCACCTCCTGGTCGACGGCTGGTCCACGCCGCTGATCGTGCAGGCGCTGCTCGATTGCCACAACACGGGCCGCCCGGCCGCCGCCAACACTCTCGCCAAGTACGGCGCAGCCGCAACAGCCCGCATGCCGACGGCGGCCGACAACAACGCCTGGGCGGAGGCGTTCACGGGTGCTCAGCCCACACTGCTGGAAGGAACCCTGCTGCCCCGGGCGGAACCCGGCGACCCCGGCGAGGCAAGCCGGGAACTGGATGCCGGAATCACCGCTGCCCTCACCACCGCGGCGCAAAAGCACGGGGTGACCCACAATTCCGTTTTTGCCCTGGCCCACGCGCTCATGCTCTCCGAACTGACCGGCAGGAACGACGTCGTCTTTGGCACCACTGTCTCCGGCCGCGAGGACGACGACGTGCAGGACATCATCGGCCTGTTCACCAACACCGTGCCCGTGCGGGTGCAACTGAACCACTCCCTGTCGCCGGCCGGGCACCTGGCGGGGCTGCAAAGCCACCAGGCCGAGCTGCGTGAGCACGCAACCTTGGGGTTGGCGCAAATCCAGCAGCTGGCAGGCACCGGAACCTTGTTCGACACGCTTTTTGTCATGGAGAACTACCCTGCCGACGAACACGTCAAACCCGCCGGGCCGGACGGGCTTGCGGTCTCCGCGGTCCGCAACCGCGGCTACACCCACTACCCGCTGACGATCCTTGTCCTGCCGGCAGGGAAGGGCTGGAAGGTGGTCGTGGAACACAGGCTGGGCAGCGAGCTGGGCGCCACGATCCTGCCGCGGTACTGTGCCGCGCTGGCCAGCATCATCGCCGTGCACGACGTTCCGCTGGCCGCCGCCAACCCCCTGCTCCCGGCCGAACTGGCGGCGCTGGAAGCGGCAAACAACACCGCCCACAGGCTCCCGGCAACCACTCTGCGGGCCCTGCTGGATGAACGCGGGGCAATGTTCCCGCAGGTGGCGGCACTCCACGACGGGCCCGAAACTCTCAACTACGCCCAGCTGCGCGAACGGGTCCTGGCCCTGGCACAGAAAATCAGGGGCGCTGGCGTGGGCACGGGAGACATTGTCGCCGTCAGCATCCCGCGCTCGGCGCAGCTGACCATTGCGCTGCTGGCCGTCATCGAAGCAGGCGCGGCCTATCTGCCCCTGGACACCGGCTACCCCGCGGAGCGACTGGCCTACATGCTGGCTGACGCGTCGCCGTCGGCCGTCGTGACCACGACAGCCCTGGCGGCCGGATTCCCCGCGCGGATGACCTGCATCCTCGCCGACGGCGATGCCAATGCCGACGGCGACGCTGACTACGCGAGCACCAGTGACACAGTCAGCGACTCCCGCAGTGCCGGCGGCTGGCGCCGGCAGGTTGCGGCCGAGCTGACGCCCGACCACCCCGCCTACGTCATCTACACCTCCGGTTCCACGGGACGCCCCAAGGGCGTGGTGGTGCCGCACCGGGCCATCGTCAACAGGCTGCTCTGGATGCAGGACAGCCATCCGCTGGACTGTGGCGACGTCGTGCTCCAAAAGACGCCGTCCAGCTTTGACGTGTCAGTGTGGGAGTTCTTTTGGCCGTTCCTGGCTGGTGCGGCACAGCTCGTGGCCCCTCCCGAAGCGCACAAGGACCCGGCGCAATTGCGGGCCTTGATGCGCCGAGGCGCCGTCACCACGGTGCACTTTGTACCCTCCATGCTGGCCGCGTTCCTGGCTGCACCGGATGCACCGGATACAGCCACTGCGGACGGGCCGGAAACACCGGACTCCGGGCTGCCGGCGCTGCGGAAGGTGTTCAGCAGCGGGGAGGCTCTCACGCGCGAACTTTCAGCGGCCGCAGAAGGAGCCCTGGGTGTGCCGGTCCACAACCTCTACGGGCCCACGGAAGCTGCCGTGGATGTGTCCTTCTTCACCGGCGCACAAGCAGTTGCCGGGCAACTGGGCGCCGGCGTCCCCATCGGCACGCCGGTGTGGAATACGCAGCTGCAGGTGCTGGACGGGATGCTCCGGCCCGTTCCCACTGGCGTCGCCGGCGAGCTTTACCTCAGTGGCGTGCAGCTGGCCACCTGCTACCTGGGCCGGGCCGCGCTGACCGCCGGGCGCTACGTTGCCAACCCGTCCGGTGATGGCAGCCGCATGTACCGGACCGGCGACATCGTCCGGCGCCTGCACGGCGGATCCTTGGAGTACCTGGGCCGGGCGGACGACCAGGTCAAGATCCGTGGTCAGCGCATTGAACTCGGCGAAATTGAGGCGGTCCTTGCCACCGTCAAGGGTGTGGGGGCGGCAGTGGTTGCCGCGAAAAATGCTCCCGGGGCCGCTGGGCTTTCCGGTGCCGACGACCGGACGCTGGTCGCCTACGTGGTGCCGGCAAGACTCAGCGGCGCAGGACTCCACGGCGCAGTGTTCGACGGCGCAGCGCCGGCGGCAGCTGCCGGGCAGGCCCAAGCCCTCCAGGCCCAAGCCGTCCAGGCTCAAGCCGTCCAGACCGAAGGCCTCCTTGCCCGGTGCCGGGAGCAGTGCGAGCGCAGCCTGCCCGCACACCTGGTCCCGGCGTCGTGGGTTCTGCTGGATGTGCTGCCGCTGACAAGCAACGGCAAGCTGGACCGCAAGGCGCTGCCGGACCCCGTCCGCACCGGGGGAGCAGGGCGGGCCCCGCGTGGCTGGCTGGAAGAAACCGTGGCTGCGGCCTTCGCCGCCGTTCTTGGCGTGCCCGTAGCCAGCGCCGAAGATGACTTCTTCACGCTCGGCGGCCACTCCCTGCTGGCAATGGCGCTGGCCGCCAGCCTGGGCCGGACCCTGGGTGCCAGTGTCGCGGTCGGCACCGTCATGGCCGCCGGCACGGTCGAAGCCTTGGCGCGGAGCATCGACGGGGACTCCGACGGGCGGGAAGCCTTTGGGCACGCCCTGACCATCAGGCGCGGCAGCACCGACCCGCTGTTCTGCATCCATCCGGCGTCGGGCTTTGCCTGGCAGTACCGGGCACTGTCCCGGTATTTGGCTCCGGAACTGACACTCATCGGGCTGCAGTCGCCGCGCCCTGACGGACCCCTCGCCACAGCAGGCACCCTCACGGAGGTGCACGAGCGGCACTACGCCACCGTCCGCTCTTTGCAACCGCACGGCCCCTACCGCCTGCTCGGCTACTCGCTGGGCGGCACCATCGCCCATGCCCTTGCCGCCAGGCTGGCCGCAGAGGGGGAGGAAGTCGCCTTCCTGGGACTGCTTGACACCTACCCGCCCGAAGGCCAGGACTGGGGAGCCGGGGCGGAGGAGGAAGTGGCCGCCGAAGCCGGACGCGAACAGCTGGCCCACGGTCCCGGCGGCACCACGCAGGAACACGAAGCCATGGCCCGCAGCATTGCGGCCAACTACAAGGACTCCGTCCGGCTGCTCTCCCGCGCCACAACCAGCTTTTTCCCGGGTCGTGCGGAGCTGTTCACGGCCGCCAAAACCCTTCCCGCCGGTTTTGACCCGGAACGCGGCTGGGCGGGATTGCTTGGCAGCCTGGGCGTCGACACCATTGACTGCTCACACGAGGACATCCTCGCTCCGGAAACACTTCCCGTGCTGGGTCCCAAGCTGGCCAGGATGGTGGCAGCGAGCCTGCCGACACCCACCCTGGAGCCGCAACACACCCAAGGAAAGGCAACACCATGAGCAACCCCGCCACAGACACCACTCCGATCCGCCTGGTCATGCACCCGCTGGTGCCGCGGCTGCTGCAGGTGGCAGGCGTTGAGGTCCTGGCCCCTTCGATGCGGCGGATCACCTTCAGCGGCAAGGACCTGGACAGAGACCCGGCACAGCCGTTCCCCTTCACGGCCATGGCCGTCTCGGACCACGTCAAACTGGTGTTCCCGGAACTCACGTCGGGGGAGCTGCACCTTCCCGCGGTGGCCGATGACCGCCTCGTGATGCCAACTGGCCGACCCCGCCCCTTGTTCCGCGACTACACGGTGCGGGCCTTTGACGGTGCAGCCGGCAGACTGACCATCGACTTTGTCCTCCACGACCACGGAGTCGCCGGACGGTGGGCCCGACACGCCGCCATCGGGGACGCCTTGGGCGTGCTGGGCCCGCGAGGCTCCCACATCTACCCGGACAACTTCGGGCACTACCTGATTGCCGGGGACGAAACCGCCCTGCCGGCCATGGCGCGCTGGCTTGAGGAACTGCCCGCCGACGCCAGCGCCGACGTCTTTGTCAGCGTGGCGACCATGGACGAGCACCTTCCCCTCGCGGCCGGAGCCAACACCGCGGTCCGGTATCTGGACAGGTCGGTGCACGGACCCACCGTGCTGTACGACGCCGTCGCCTCCTTCGTGCCACCGCCGGTCGGCGCGTTGTTTGTCTGGGCGGCGGGGGAGGCCGGTGCGCTCAGGCCCCTGCGCCGCCACGTTCGGGACGTGTTGGGGGTTCCGGCGGCCCACACGGACATCGACGGCTACTGGAAACTCGGCGTAGTGGGCCTGGACCACCATGAAGCGGACGACGATGACTGAGCCCCGCAAAGGCAGCTTCCTGCGCAGGATCATGATCGACGCCAGCCCACTGCGCAGCAGCCCCGCGTTCAGGCGCATCTTCCTCGCCCGCACCATCTCCATCTTTGGGCTCGGCATGCTGGCCGTTGCCGTCCCGTTGCAGATTTTTGAGCTGACGGGTTCAACGCTGCAGGTTGGTGCTGCGGCAACCGTTGAAGGGCTGTGCGCCTTCGCCGGACTGCTGGTGGGAGGGGACCTGGCCGACAGGTTCGACAGGCGCCGCATCATCCTCGTTTCCCGCATGATCGGCGGCACCGGATTCGCCCTGCTGGCCGTGAACGCCTGGCTCCCCGAGCCCTCCGTGGCAGCCATCTACGTGGTGGGCGGCGTCGACGGCTTCTTCGGCGCCCTCAGCGTCACGGCGCTCATGGCCGTCACGCCCACCTTGGTGCCGAGGAACAAGCTGGCGGCCGCGGGTGCGCTGAACATGCTCACTGTCAGGCTGGGCACCATGGCGTCCCCGGCGCTGGGCGGAGTCATTATTGCCTTCGCCGGCGTCGGCTGGAACTACGCCTGCGCGGCGGCAGCCACGCTGCTGACCATCACCCTGCTGACGGGCCTGCCGCCCTTGAAACCGGATGCTGCCGGGCCGCGCAGCCACCCGGTCAGGGCCGCCGTCGAAGGGGCAGTGTTTGTTTACCGGCAGCCTGTCATCCGGGCCGTGGTGCTGCTGGGCACCCTGGAGACCATGGCCTCCGGCATCCGGGTCATGCTGCCGGCCCTGGCTGCCACCGCGCTCGGTGTCGGTGCCCAGGGCACGGGCCTGCTGTATGCCGCGGTGCCCTGCGGCGCCGTGCTGTCCACGCTGCTCAGCGGCTGGACTGCCAACACGCGCAGGCCCGGCTGGCACATGGCGCTGCTGTCAACAGCCTCCTTCATGGTCCTGGCGGGCCTCGGCGTCAGCCGCAGCCTGGGCACGGCACTGCTCCTGCTGACCCTCTTCGGGGCACTGGCGTCCATGAGCGGAATCCTGCAGTACGCCCTGGTGCAGGCCCACACGCCGGACAGGATGCTGGGGCGGGTCAACGCCCTGTGGATGGCCCAGGAAGTGGGCGGCGATTCTGTCGGTGCCCTGGGCCTGGGCAGCCTGGGCCGCGTCGTTCCCGCCGCAGCCGCCGTCACGATTTTCGGCTCGGTCGCCGCAATTCTGGGGCTTGCCGGGCTCGCCGGATTCGGCTCCCTGCGCCGCACCGGACCACTGGGAATGCCCGACGACGGCCCCTCGCAGGTGCCCGATGCAGCTCCCGCCGTGGCCGGCTCACCATGAGGGTGGGGGACGCGGCTCCCGCCGAGGTTTGGCTCCATCGTGGCCCACCGGCCCTGGCCGCCCGCTGCGCACGACTGCTCAGCAGCAAGGAACAAGCCGCTGTGGCCACCAGGCGCCAGCCCCTGGACCGGGCGCGGTCGACAGCGGGACGCATTCTCTTGAAGATCCTGCTGGCGGAGGAATTCGGCATCGACCCCGCCAGCGTTGAACTCCTGGCCCCCGCCGGCCGGGGTGGCAAGCCGGAACTGTGCTGGGTTGCCGGTCCCGGCGGCCCGCCCGGGCTGAGCGCCAACATTTCCCACGCGGGCGGGGAGGTGGTGGCGGCCGTGGCGCGGGGAGCCAGCGTCGGCGTCGACGTCGAGGAGCATGCAGCCACGGCCTTTGCCGGGTTCGATGACATTGCGCTCTCACCGGCGGAAAGAGCCGCGGTGGCTCTGCTGCCCGCCCGGTTGCGGCCGCGGGCCCGGACCGAGTTCTGGGTCCGCAAGGAAGCCGTGTTGAAGGCACTGGGCGTGGGTCTGCGGGGCAATCCGGCGGAGCATTGCTTTGCCGGCGCCGGTCGGCAGTTCGCCTTGGCCGACACCCGCGGGCAGCCGGGTTCCGGCTTCACCGTGCAGCTCCTGCGCACCAGTCCGGGCCATTCGGCGGCCGTTGGCGTCGCGGGGTGCACAGCCCTGAGCTGCCACGAATTGCCCCTGGCCGAAGCCGTGATAAACAATTACGAAACAAAAACATGAGCAATTAGGAACTTAGATTAGGCTATGCTAAGTTTTCAACGGTGAATGCGCCCGACGGCGGCGTTCAAGCCCTCCGGACTCACCAGCCCACACCACTTTGCACTATCTTTTGAGGAGACATTATTGTGAAGTTCCGAAGCAAGATCCTTCCCCTTGCAGCAGCCCTCGCCGCTGCCGGCATCGCACTCAGCGGCTGTTCGGGGTCGGCCGACGCCACCCCGGGCAGCGATGGGGCGGGCAGTGTGGCCGGTGGCGCCTCCTGGCCGCGCACCATCACCCACGAGGCCGGTGAAACGGTCATCCCCGCCCAGCCAAGGAACATTGCCTCCACATCGCTGAGCGTTACGGGCACCCTGCTGGCCATCGACGCGCCTGTCACCACCTCCGCAGCCACAACCCCCAGTGACGTCACCGACAGCCAGGGTTTCTTTTCGCAGTGGGCCGAGGTGGCAAGCGAACGCAACGTGGGAGTGTTGTACCCCAGTCTGGAATTTGATCTGGAAGCCGTGGTGGCGTCCGCCCCCGACCTCATCGTCGTTTCCACCTCCGGGGCTGACAGCGCCGCCGACCACTACAAGGAGCTGAGCGCCATTGCGCCCACCATCGTGGTGAACTACGGCAGCCAGTCATGGCAGGATCTGGCCCTTGAGCTGGGCAAGGCCACAGGCCAGGAGGATGCAGCCGATGCGGCGGTCAGCAAGTACGACTCCCATGTAAAGGACGTGGCCGGCAAGATCAAGGTACCGGCCGGCGAAGCCAACATCATCAGCTTCAACGGCGCCGGGCAGGACAACGGCGTTGCCAAGACGTCCGGCTCGCACGCCACGGTGCTGGAATCCCTCGGCTTCACCGTCGCGGATATTCCTGAAGGCCTCGACACCAGTGCAGAGGCGCGCCAGGACTTCGCGTTCGTCTCCTTCGAGAACCTGACCAAGGCCGCGGCGGGTGAGACAGTGTTCCTGCTCAGCGCGGACGAGACCGTGGCCCGGGCGTTCGAGGGCGAGAAGGTCCTGGCCAATCTGCCCTCGGTCAAGTCCGGTTCCGTTTATCCCATGGGTCCCACCTCGTTCCGTCTCGACTACTACAGCTCAACCCAACTCGTCGACCTGCTGGGCAAGACCTTCGCCTAGCCCTCAGCGCGAGCAACAGCCGGTCCGCTTGGCCTGGCCCTCTGCCCCGTGAGCCCGATTGCCGGGTCCCGGGGCAGTTTTGTTTCTGGGGCGTCTGCTCCAGCCAGTGGTCATTTGCCACACAGGGAGAACACAGGCACGACGTCGGGCAGTCGGCAGGTGTGCGGCGGACAGTCGGCCCCGGTGCGCCCAACAAACGCATCCGGACGCCCCGAAAAAAGGGCCCCGGCGCGCCCGGACAAAATCGGTGGTTGGCCCCGGAAATGCTCCCCGGCCCACCCCCGCCGCACGGCGCCGTCCGCCGCGGACCCCCGCCGATTCCGCCGTGTCTGCCGGGAACTTTTCTCTCTGATACTGTTGCCTTAATCCACGGACCTCCCGGACAGTCTCTTGCCGGTCGCAGATAACGGGTGGACACTTGAATCCGTTAGTCCTTGAGGAGGAATACATGCATTTGACGCCCCGTGAGCAGGAAAAACTCATGATCGTTGTCGCCGCAGATCTGGCCCGCCGCCGACAATCACGGAACCTGAAACTCAACTATCCAGAAGCCGTCGCCATTCTGACGTATGAGCTGATTGAGGGAGCCCGCGACGGCCGCACCGTCGCTGACTTGATGAGCTGGGGGAGCACCATTCTCTCCCGTTCCGACGTCATGGAGGGGGTGGCCGACATGATCAAGGACGTTCAGGTCGAGGCAACCTTCCCCGACGGCACCAAGCTCGTCACAGTGCACAATCCCATCCGTTAAAGCAGCCCGAACGCCAAAGGAGCGACTCCCATGAAACCAGGGGAATACATTTTGCGTGAAGAAGCAGTGACTTGCAATGCCGGCTCGGAACCGATTTCGCTCAAGATCATCAACCGCGGCGACCGGCCCGTCCAAGTCGGCTCGCACTACCACTTCGCTGAAGTCAACGACGCCATGGAGTTTGACCGTCAGGCAGCGTACGGCCGCCGCTTGGACATTCCTGCCGGCACCGCAGTCCGCTTTGAGCCCGGCGACGCAAAAACAGTCAACTTGATCGAACTTTCCGGCACCCGCGAGGTCCACGGGTTCCGCGACCAGGTCAACGGCCCGCTGGACACCCCAACCGGCGCCAAGTTAAACGGTGCCAACGGCGCAACAAGCGAAGCAAAAGCAGTAAAAGCAGCAAAGGATGCCGCCAAATGAGCTTTGAACTGAGCCGCAAGCAGTATTCTGACCTTTACGGCCCCACCACGGGCGACGCCGTCCGCCTCGCGGACACCGAGCTGTTCCTTGAAATCGAACACGACCACACGAAATACGGCGAGGAAGTCGTTTACGGCGGCGGCAAGGTCATCCGCGACGGCATGGGCCAAAACGGCCAGCGCACACGGGACGAGGACATCCCGGACACCGTCATCAGGAACATCATCGTGCTGGACTGGACCGGCATCTACAAGGCGGACGTCGCCCTGCGGGACGGGCACATCTTCAAGATCGGCAAGGCCGGCAACCCCGACATTTCCGACGGCGTGAACATCACCATCGGCGTCGCCACGGACGTCATCGCCGGCGAGGGCAAAATCATGACCGCCGGCGGCATCGACACCCACGTGCATTTCGTCAGCCCCGACCAGATCCCCGTTGCACTGGCCAGTGGCGTCACCACCCTCATTGGCGGCGGCACCGGCCCGTCAGACGCGAGCAAGGCAACCACCGTCACGCCGGGCAAATGGCACATTTCCAAGATGCTGCAGTCCGTGGACAACCTGCCCATCAACATCGGCCTCCTCGGCAAGGGCCACGCGAGCGCCCGGGAGCCGCTCGCCGAGCAGGTCCGGGCCGGCGTCATCGGGCTGAAGGTCCACGAAGACTGGGGCGCCACGCACTCATCCATCGACATGTCCCTGAAAATCGCCGACGAATTTGATGTCCAGGTCGCCATCCACTCCGACACGCTCAACGAATTCGGTTTCGTCGAGGACACCATCAAGGCCATCGACGGCCGCGTCATCCACACCTTCCACACCGAGGGTGCCGGCGGCGGCCACGCCCCGGACATCATCAAGATCGCCGCCCTGCCCAACGTGCTGCCGGCGTCGACCAACCCCACCCTGCCGTTCACCGTCAACACCATCGACGAGCACCTCGACATGCTCATGGTCTGCCACCACCTCAGCGCGGACATCCCCGAGGACGTGGCCTTCGCCGACTCCCGCATCCGCAAGGAAACCATCGCCGCCGAGGACGTCCTGCACGACATGGGCATCTTCTCCATCACCTCCTCCGACTCCCAGGCGATGGGCCGCGTCGGCGAGGTGGTCCTGCGCACCTGGCAGGTCGCCGATGCCATGAAGCGCCAGCGCGGGAAGTACGACGACGACCCCGAGTTGGGCGACAACGCCCGCCTCAAGCGCTTTGTTGCGAAATACACGATCAACCCGGCCATTGCCCACGGCATCTCCGACTATGTGGGCAGCATTGAGGAAGGCAAATTTGCCGACCTGGTGATCTGGGAACCGGCGTTCTTTGGCGTGAAGCCGGAGATGGTGATCAAGGGCGGCCAAATGGTCATGTCCATCATGGGCGACCCCAACGGCTCCATCCCCACCCCGCAGCCACGCACCTTCCGGCACAACTTCGCGTCCCTGGGCAAGGCAGTGCATTCGTCCTCGATCACGTTCATGTCGCAGGCCGCCGTCGACGCCGGGGTCCCGGCCGAGCTGGGCCTGGCGCACGAGGTGCGTGCCTGCCACGGGATCCGCAAGCTGACCAAGGCCGACATGAAGCACAACGGCGAAACACCCGACATCCAGGTGGACCCGGAAACCTACGAGGTGCGCGTTGACGGTGAAGTCGTCACGGCTGAAGCCTCCAGCGTCCTGCCGATGGCGCAGCGCTACTTCTTGTTCTAAAAGGAGAACCATTGATTATTGACGCCGTTCTTGGCAACAAGTTTGATCCCGCAACACAAGACTTTGATCCTGCCACCCTTGAAAAACTCCACGAGGAACGCGTCGTGCTGCCCTCGGCCCTGCTGGTCAAGCGCATCCAGCGGGTCACCACAGACCATGGCCGCGAGCTGGGCATCCGCCTGACCGGCGACACGAATGCCGACCTCCGCGACGGCGACGTCCTGTACATCGACGCCAAGGACGCCATCGTCATCTCGGTTGAGCACAGCGACGTCCTGGTGATCGCCCCGGACTCCGTGAAGGAAATGGGGGTCGTCGCGCACAACCTCGGCAACCGGCACATGCAGGCCCAGTTCTTTGGCGACGACAGCGAATATCAGGCCCAGGTCATGGTGCTCGCCTACGACCACACGGTGGAGGACTACCTCAAACACGTCGGCGTCCCCTATTCGCGTCAGGAACGTGTCATGCCGGTGCCGTTCCGCCACGCAGAACACACGCATTAACATGTCGGCCGCACCGAGTTACCTGTTGCCGCTGCTGCAGCTCAGCGATTCGGCGCTGCCCACCGGCGCCTTCAGCCACTCGCTCGGGATGGAAAGCCATCTGCACCAGGAACGCATCCACGACGAGTCAAGCTTCGCGAACTGGCTGACCCAGTTCATCCGCGTCCAGCTGGTCCACTCCGACGGGCTGGCCATCCGCTTCGCCTGTGAAGCGGATGGCCAGGCAGAGCTGTTTCGGGTGGACAGGGAACTGCATGCAGCAGCCCTGCCCCGGGAAATCCGGGAGGCCGGGGAGAAGATGGGTGCGCGCATGCTCGACATCGCCGGCTCCGTCTTCCCCTGCGCCGAGTTGGCGGCGTATGCGGCGGCGGTCAGCGAGGGGGAGTGCGCCGGTCACCCGGCGCTGGCCTTCGCCATCGCCGGCAAGAACCTCGGCGTGCCGCTGGAGGAACTGCTGACAAGCTACTTGTTTTCAACTGTCACGGCCCTGACGCAGAACGCGATCCGCGGCATACCCCTCGGTCAGAGTGCCGGCCAACGCGTCCTGGCCGCTGCGCACCAGGAGGTGCGGGACGGCGTCGCACTGATCAAAACGATGGGACGCGAGGATTTTGGCGTCACGGCCCCCGGGCTGGAAATCGCCCAAATGCAGCATGAGCGCCAACGCGCCCGCATGTTCATGTCCTGAGCTACAAACGTTAGAAGGAGAACCGAAATGAAACCGATCAAGATTGGTGTTGGCGGACCGGTTGGCGCCGGCAAGACCCAGCTCGTGGAGCGACTCACACGCGCCCTGGACGGGGAAGTGTCCAGCGCGGCCATCACCAACGACATTTACACCATCGAGGATGCCAAGATCCTGGCCGCGAACGGCGTGCTGCCGCTGGACAGGATCATCGGCATCGAGACCGGTGGTTGCCCGCACACCGCGATCCGCGAGGACACCTCGATGAACTCGGCCGCAGTCGAGGAGTTGGAAGCCCGCCACCCGGACCTGCAAGTGATCTTCATCGAGTCCGGCGGCGACAACCTGTCGGCCACCTTCAGCCCCGAACTGGTTGATTTTTCCATCTACATCATCGATGTGGCGCAGGGGGAGAAGATTCCGCGCAAGGCCGGGCAGGGCATGATCAAGTCGGACCTGTTCATCATCAACAAAACCGATCTCGCCCCGTATGTAGGTGCCGACCTGTCCGTGATGGAGGCCGACACCCTGGAATTTCGTGGCCACAAGCCGTACTGCTTCACCAACCTGAAGACCGACGACGGCCTGGAACATGTTTTGAACTGGCTCAGGCGCGATGTGCTCATGCTTGACCTGGAAGCCCGGTGACCGCAGCCGTTGCCGGTGGCGGACCGGCATTCCCTCCGCTGCTTTCCGGCCAATCGGCCGCGGGCGGCCTCGGCCGCCCTGACGCAGCTTCCGGGAAAACCGGACCCGCGACCGTGGGGCGGCTCGGTGCCCATGGTGAATGGGCGGGAACTTTGTCGCTTGTCATTGACCGGCGGGAGGGGTCGTCCATCGCCGTGAGCCAGTTTCATGACGGGGCGCTGCGGATTTTGCGCCCGCACTACCTCGATGAGTCGGGGCAGGTTTGCTACGTGGTGATTAACCCCGGCGGCGCTTATTTGGGCGGCGACAAATACCTGATTGAGGTGTCTGTCGCCGACGGTGCCGATCTGTTGTTGACGACGCAGTCGGCCACGAAGATCTACCGCACGCCCAACGACAGGGCCGAACAGCACATGCGCCTGTCGCTCGGGGCGGGGGCCCGGCTGGAACTGCTGCCGGATCCCTTGATCGCGTACCGGGAGGCCAGCTACGGGCAGGTAACCACCGTGAACATGGACCCGACGGCGTCGCTCGTCATGGCTGAGGTGGTGACACCCGGCTGGTCGCCCGACGGTGAGCTGTTCCGGTACGACGAGATCCGCCTGCGCAATGAAATCTCCATTGCCGGGCGGCTGACGGTTTTGGACAATTTGCTGATCCGGCCCGGGACGGGATCGCCCGTGGACAGCAGCTGCTTCATGGCCGAATACACGCACCTGGGCTCGCTGCTGGTGGTGGACGCCCGGGTTGATGCAGCACTCGTGGATGAACTGCATGCCCTGCTGGCACCCAAGAACGACGGCGGGCCGCTGGGAATTACGCTGTTGGACGGCCCGGGCCTGGCCGTGCGGGCACTGTCCCACTCCACAGAACGATTGAATGAATTGCTGGCCGCCGCCGTGGATTTGCTCCGCAAACGGTGGTACGGCCAGGAACCACTGAACTTAAGGAAATACTAATGACTGCCCTTGCCCGCCTTGGATATCTGGAACGTGAGAAGCTTCCGGTCGCCAGAAGGATGGGAGCCACATTCGTGGCCGTGGCCCTGCTGCACATTGCCGTCCTGGGGCTGATGGTGTTTTCGCTGTTGCGGGATGTGCATCCGCTGGCCATCGGCCTGGTGGTCACCGCCTATCTTGCCGGGGTGAAGCACAGCTACGACTGGGACCACATTGCCGCGATCGACAACTCCAGCCGTAAATTCGCCGCCCAGGGCAGGGCACCTGTGAGCGTGGGTTTTGCCTTCAGCATGGGACACAGCTCCGTGGTGATGCTGGCAGGGATCCTGGTGGTCAGCGGAGCCGGCATCATGGGCGCGGTGCTGCAAGACGGTTCCGCCGCCAACATGGGCCTGGCCATCTTCGGCGCGAGCGTGTCGGCGCTGTTCCTGCTGGCGATCGGCTTGTTCAACGGTTCCGCGTTCCTGAGGGCAAACGTGCTGTTCCGGCGTGTGCGCGGCGGCGGCACGGTGCAGGAGGATGAGCTGGCACCGACCGGCATGGTTGCCAGGCTCATGGACAAGCCGCTGTCGAAGGTGAAGCGGCCGCGCGATATTTACGTGCTGGGATTCTTGTTTGGGCTCGGCTTTGACACGGCTTCCACCATCGCTTTCCTGCTGCTGACAGCCTCGGCCGCGCTGGCCGGCATTTCGGTTGCCGCACTGCTGGCTCTGCCGCTGGCATTCACGGCCGCCATGACGCTGTGCGATACGGCCAACGGCATGGCCATGATGAAGATGTACCGCTCCGCCGTCATGAACCCCGCCCGCCGGATTGGATTCAACATGGTCATCACCGGGTTGTCGGCAACATCGGCACTCTTTATCTCGCTGCTGACCATCGCCGCTATCCTCCATGACGTTCTGGGCCTGAGTGATCCCGTCACGACGTGGCTGGCGACTTTGGACCTCGGCCATGCCGGCCTGCTGCTGGTCGGATTGTTCCTGGCCGTATGGGGGATCGCAGCATTGGGGTGGCGACGGGACAAGGCAGCGCCTCGGCCAGAGGTCGCACCGGCGGATTAAGTGCCAGCTGCCGGCTAAGCAGCGCCGGCCGGTTCGGGATCGGCACCGGACTCGGCTGCGCTGGCCACAATGTCCCGCACCTCAGCGGTCTCAAAGCCGGAGTGCACAGCCCAAATGTACGTCACGACACCAACCAGAAGCTCCACTCCCATGCCCCAAGGGAACATGAACACCGGCTTGTCCAGCGGGCCGTAAACACCAAGGTAACCCACCAGCAGTGACGCCAGCAGCAGCCAGATCAGCCACCACGTGGCATTGACATGCTTTCGGCCTTCGGCATTGCTGAACAGCCACACGGCGGCACAGAACGCCAGCACCAGCAGGCAAAACACAACATAATAGACGGCAAAGGGCCATGCATTCGGGCTTGCGCCCGAGGTTCCAGTCAAGACCCAGCCGCTGGCGGCCGCCGTCCAAATCCACACGACAAAGAAGACGACGCTGATCAGCCCACTGGGCAGCGGCCGGATCCAACCGCTCTTCCACGCGAAGTAGGCCGTGAAGAACGGCAGCCCAATGAACGTGGCGGTGAAGACATTTGTCAGCGTGGAAAAGCCGCTCCAGTACAGGATCAGCACGGCGGCCAGGAAGGAGACCGGGGACCAGAAGCGGAACGCGCGCAGCCGGAACGGCCGGTCGAGGCCGGCCGCCGTCTTGCGGAGCACGGGCAGGCCCACCCCGCCCATGATGTAGGTCAGCACGGCAGCGGAACTGATGAAACCCACCAGCTGGTACCAGCTCGGGGCCGGGACAAAGAAGACGCAGCCAACCACGGCCGAGACGGCCAATGCCAGCCACGGGATGCCAAAGCGGTTGCTGACAGTGAATTTCCTTGGCACGTTGCGGTGCACGCCCAGGCCGTAGCCGGTGCGGGCTCCCGTGCCCAGATACACCCATCCGGTGGCCAGCGGGGAGATGGCTGCATCGACCAGCAGGAACGTGCCCAGGGCCGCCAGTGCAGCGATATTGGCTGAATCGAGGGCGTGGAACAGCGGCCCGTCGGCCCATCCGCCGGACACCAGCTTGTCCCACTGTCCACCCTGCAGCCCCATGTCCTGCCAGTTGATGGCGCCGATGAAGGCAACCTGCAGCAGGGTGTAGATGACGGCGGGAATGGCGATGGAACCTAGGGTCGCCAAGGGCACATTGCGCTGCGGATTACGAACCTCGCCGCCATAATCCAGGGCCTGCCGGAAGCCCAGCAGCGAGAAGATGATGCCGGTGGTGGCGATGGCATGGAAGATTGGCGGCACCCCCAGGGGAGCAAAGCCGCCGTAGGAGGTGAAATTGCTGCCATTGAGGATGAAGAACAGAAAAATGAACGTCGCTGTCGGCAGGGCGATCTTCCACAGCGTGACCCAGCGGTTTGATTCGGCCAGGAACCGGGCGCCGAAGAAGTTCAAGACAAAGAACAACGCCATCAAGATGAAACCGCTCACGATCCCGTTGGGCCAGCTCAACAGCTGCACGCCGTCCACGGTGGTCAGGAATCCCGTTTCCGGGAACCGCCCGCCCAGGTAGGTCAGCGTCGCCTCGGCCTCAATGGGTGGGATGGACACCACGGAAAGCCAGTACGCCCAGCCGATGATCCACCCGGAGAACGCGCCGTGGCTCAGGAACGTGTACCTGACAATGGCGCCGGAACGGGGCAGCATGGCGCCCAGTTCCAAATACGTCAGTGCGATGAGGAAGACCAGGACCGAGGCGATGATCCAGGAAAGGATCGCCGCAGGCCCGGCGACCCCGGCGGCTGCGAGAACGCCGAACAGCCAGCCGGAACCGATTTGGGCGCTCACTCCCAATAACAATAATTGCGTCAGTGACAAATTTCGCTTGAGGCCGCTGTCCGCAGATTCGAATGACCCGCGCTCTTCTTTATGCGCGATACTCATGGTCAACACTTCCTTGTGTTTGACATCCTTCGATGGTTTCCAGCTTAAACCCGCGAGGTCTGCCCGGGACAGTGGCCTGGGCGAACTATTTAAGATTGTGCAATGTGCACCGGGCGTTCATGAGGCATGTGTGATGTGCCGCATAAAACCCGACTGCCGTACGCTGTTGCCCAAATCATGGCATTAGGCTTGATGGTTGGAATAATCCATGGTGGAGCATTGAATCTGCCCCGCAATATGACGACGAGGTTGGGCCCATGAAGAAATTTATCCAGTTGTCCGTCGCTGCGATCCTGGTTGCCGGTCTCGCCTCGTGCGGCACCGGTGCACCTGTGGCAGCTCCGAGCGAATCACCCAGCACCTCGGCGGCAGCCGCCCAGGAGCAGCGTGCAGTTCCCGATGTTGTCGGCATGACGTACAAGGAAGCGTACGAAGCGCTGGTCAAGGACGACTTCTTCGCCCAGCTGGTCGACAAGACCGGTGCAACGTGGGTTGAGGGAAGCCCCTGGGCTGATGCGAAGGTTGGCTCCACGGATCCTGCCGCCGGCACGGTGACCGATGTGTCCTACGTAAATGTGGCACTCGACTTGACCCAGGAAGATTACGCCAAGCAGGTAAAGGCTGCCGAGTAGGCTTCCAGTCGCCGAACAACTGCCGGCCCTCCGCGAGTTGAACAGTGAAAACTGTCGCGGAAGGGCTGGTGGTTTTTCAATCCCTGCTTAACCCGTTGCGCATCCGACACAGTCAACACTGGATCGAGGGTCAGCCGGCCCGGGTGAACACGCCGAGCCCGTTCGGCTCCTTCTTCTTTTCCGGGAACGTGTCGAAGTACGTCAGGGTGACCCCGGTGATCTGCCCGTCCTTGCGGACGAAGACCGCCGAGGAGAGTGAACCGGGGAGCGCATTCTCACCGGTCGGCACGAAGGACAGCGTGTCGCCGTTCCACGGATCGATCTTGAACGTGTAGCCGCCCTCGGGGCCGAGCGCGCCGGTGAGGGTGCCGTTCTCCTCAGTCACGACGAAGTTGCCGAAGTAGGGGCTCGTATACGTGCCGACGTAGTCGCCGGCCGGACCCGCTGCCGCGGCATCTGCGGGCGGCTCCTGGCCGGCGAGGTCGCCCGCCGGGTCGGAGAAATCCGCAAAGAAGGTGGACATCATGTCCAACCAGGGGCGCGTCTCCGCGCCGAACTGTACGAGGTCGACGAACTCCGAAACGATCGCCTCCGGAACCCCCGACGGCGCGCCGTTCGTGAGCACGACGATACCGAGGTTCAGATCGGGGATCATCGTGGCGTTGGTGGCGGTGCCCCACCCGAATGCGCCGGAGTGGCTGATGTTGACGCGGCCGGTCACGGTGGCACCGACGTTCGTACCGAAGCCATAGTGCGAGGTGCGCGATGTCAGGTTCTTGGCATCGCCACCGGTGATCGAGTGGGCGGAATAGGTCTTTGCGAGCACGAGCGGGTCGATGAATTCAGCGCCGTCGACCTCTCCGTTGGCCAGCACCATATTCATCCACTTCGCAATGTCGCCGGCAGTGGTGGCGACACCGCCGGCAGGAGCCTCGGCATCAGCGTCGCGGTCGAACAGCTGCTCGTACTTTCCTTCTCCGGTACGGGCGTGCATCGACGCACGATCATCTGAGGCGAGGTATTCGTCGTGGACGGTGGTCGTAGAAGTCATGCCGAGCGGCTCGAACAGCAGTTCGTGCGCGGTCTGCGCCCACGTCTGCCCGCGCGACGCCGCGACCGCCTCGCCGCCCACCGTCAGTCCGAAGTTGGAGTACTGGTAGGTGTCGCGGAACGACGCCAGCGGAATCTGGTTCATGTGGGACATGATGTAGTCGACTTCGAAGCCGACGTCCTCGAGTTTATCTCCGGCACCGGTCGGAACGCCGGTGCGGTGCGAGAAGAAGTCGGCGATCTTTCCATGCTCGGTCACGTACGGATCCTGCAGCGCGAAGTCGGGGAGGTATTTGACGACCGGATCCTCCCACGACAGATCGGCGTCCTCGGTGATCGCTTTGGCCACAATGCTTGACGAGAGGGGCTTGGACAAAGACGCGATCTGAAACACGGTGTTGACGTCTACGGGTTCCTTCGTCTTCACGTTCCGCACACCGTATCCCTCTTCGAATACGACCTTGCCGTTCGAGACGACCGCGACTCCCGCGCCGGGCACTCCTGTCTGCTTGAGCGCCTTCTCGATGTACTGGGGGAGCGCATCGACGGCCGCGGCCACTGCCGTGTCACGATCCGTGTAGAGATCGATGACGTCCTGGTTGGGTGCTTTGCCGACTGTGACGGCGGGCCCGCTCGAGGACGGCGGTTCCCCGGCCGTACCTGCGGTGCACGCCGTCATTGCCAGCGTGAGTGCTGCCACCGTTGAGACGGCGACAACGTGTACTGTGTCTTTGTTCGTACTGCTCCTGCTGTTCATGGCGCTGCCTCCCATTGACTATCTGTCAGGGACCCATGGCATCCCAGGCGCGCATGCGAAGCCATGGATTCCGGTCCCCATGGAGACAATTGTGCATGGACAGAAGAGGACAAAACAACCACCGCTTCCGGACATGGCCTCTAGAGGGCGTCCGGATCCGGCCATATGCGCCATAATGGTGTTTACCCGCGCTCAGGAGGTGGACATGGAAGACAACAAACTGCTCGAACTGATCTACAGCAGCCGCCCAGGGACGGTGGCGGAGCTCGCCACCACCGCGCACGCGGATGCGGGCGAGACCGCCGACGCCGTTGCGCGTCTCGCACGGGCAGGTGCGATCTCGGTTCACGATGGCACGATCGCGTATGCGACACCGGCGATGTGGACGGCCGACGTCGTCAAACGCGAAGTGCGTGCGATGCGGCAGACGGCTGACGAGGCCGCCTCGCGAATCGAGGCGCTCGTGGCAGAGCTGCCGGCCCTGTTGCGTCACTGGGCCGTGGGCGAGGCATCCGGTGATCTCGTTCCCGTTTTCGTGCGACATGGGCCGCAGGCGGCCGAGGACCTCTGGTACGACGTCGCGCAGGAGGACAGCGATACCGCCTGGTCAGTGCTTCCCGACCTCGACCGCTACTTGCAGACCGATCCCGCGCGCGCCAGCCGTTTCGCGGAGATGTTCGCCGGCAAGCGATCGGTGCGAGCCCTGCTCCCGCGTTCGATGGCAGGGGACGCCCGGCTCGTGGCGATCGCCGAGCGCTACGCGGCTGTCGGGGTGGAATTCCGCCTTCTCGACGACCTTCCGAGTTGGTTCTGGATCGACGGCGAGGTGCTCGCCTTGCCGATCGAATGGGGCGAGGGGTGGCCGTCCAGCGTGGTCGGTGTCCGTAACGCGGCCCTCGCCGAACTGGGCCGAAGCCTGTTCCGTGAGCTCTGGCGTCGCGGCGAGCCGATCGGTGGTGTGGAGCAGCCGTGGGCGCCGCTTCTTGCGCTGATGAAGCAGGGCGTCACTCTCGACGCGGCATCCCGCAGGCTCGGGATCAACCCGCGAACGGGTCGGCGTCGCATTGCGGCGGCGATGGAGCAGTACGGGGTGTCGACATTGTTCGCCTTGGGCGTGGCGTGGGCCGCGGACGGGAAGCCCACCGCGCGCTGAGCTGTGGCGCCCTCGATGGCCGCCGTGTCGGGATCGCTCGAGAGCGCCGGGTACGTCCCCGCCGCCGGCAAGGTGCCGCTGGGGGAGCCCCGTGCGCCGGAGGGTCGGAGTTCAGCCCTTCAGCAACTGGAGCGCGGTGTCGAGAGTGGCGAGCGCCTGCGCGTTGTCGATGCGGGAAAGGGTCATGGCAGCGACCACCAGTGAACTCAGGACAGTCGCCAACTGGTCTTGCGCTGCGTCGTCGATGCCTGGGCGGTGGGCGGAGACTCCCCGGCTGAGCGAACTCGCGAGTTCATCGCGGTAACCGGCAATGGCCCGGCCAACGGCCTGCTCGTTGGATATTGGCGCCCCGGCAGAATTCAGCAGGAGGCAGCCATTGTGGGACTGCAAGGAATTGGGCTGGGCGAGCGCCGCGCGCAGGCCCGTGAAGTAGTCGGTGATCGCTTGCGGATCCACTTTGGATGCGTTGAGGGGCTGCAGTCGGGGACGGATGATCTCGGCGAGGTAGCTGGCGAGGGCTGCGTCAAAGAGTCCCCGCTTGTTGCCGAAGGCATGGTAAATGCTGGACCGGCTCAGTCCTGTGGCGCGCTCAAGCTCGGGCAGCGACGACTCTTCATAGCCGCGCTCCCAAAACACCGCCCGTGCCAAGCGGACAGCCTCGTCCGTGTCAAACGCCTGCGTGCGTCCCATTGCGCCCCTAATTTTGTGCACCGATCAGTCCACTATATAGTGGACCACACGATACATAATAGTTCATGGCGCCGGAATCGACAGCGTGGACACCCTCCGGGACATCCCGGGGCGGCGTTCAAGGGGCCGCATCGAAACCGGGACGCCAGGTCAACCGACCAGCTCCAGCCAAAAAAAGGATCACACTGTGCCCACGTCAGTCAGTACCCAAATCCAGCTCGCCGCCCGCCCGATCGGCTGGCCCACTGCCGGTGACTTTTCCACTGTGAAGGTGGAGCTCGGCCCGCTCAGTTCCGGCCAGGTGCGGGTCGTCAACGAGTTCATCTCCGTTGACCCCTACATGCGCGGCCGCATGAGCGACGCCAAAAGCTACGCGGCACCCTTCGCCCTGGGAGAGACCATGGGTGGTGGGGCCATCGGACGCGTCGTCGAGTCCGCCAGCGACAGCATCCCCGTGGGTGCCGTGGTGCTCCATCAGTTCGGCTGGCGTGATGTTGTCCAGGAGGATGCCGCCGGGTTCAAGGTCATGCCGGAACTGCCCGGGGTGCCGCTGTCGCTGTACCTGGGCATCCTCGGCATGACCGGACTCACCGGCTATGTCGGCCTGACGGCGATTGCGGGCATGAAGGCCGGCGATACGGTCTTCATCTCCGGGGCTGCCGGTGCCGTCGGCACCGCCGCCGGCCAGATTGCCCGACTGCTGGGTGCCGGCCGGGTCATTGGCTCGGCGGGAAGTGACGAGAAGGTTGCCCTGCTGACGGAGAAGTACGGCTACGACGCCGCCTTCAACTACAAATCAGGTTCGGTGCGCGAGATGCTCGCCGCGGCCGCTCCTGACGGCATCGACGTGTTCTTCGACAATGTCGGCGGCGACCACCTTGAAGCCGCCCTCGACGTGCTCAAGCCGGGCGGCCGGGCTGCCCTGTGCGGTGCCATTGCCGGCTACAACACCACCGGACGCAAGGCTGGTCCGGACAATATGGTCAACATGATCACCCGCGGGCTCTCCCTCAAGGGCTTCACCCTGGGCAGCTACCTGGATCTCGCCCCGGAGTTCAACGAGCGCATGACCAAATGGTTCACAGCGGGGGAGATCGCCTTTGACGAAACAGTGGTTGACGGCATCGACAACGCCGTTGACGCATTCCTGGGCATGATGCAGGGTGCGAACACGGGCAAAATGGTGGTTCGCACGGCCGTGATGGCAGATCTGATCGCCTAAATTTCGCCTGCAGCGGCGTTACTGCGCGGAGCGCAGCTGGCAGGTCCGGCCTCGGGGATGCCCCGGGACCGGACCTGCGATGCTTCCAGCCCATGCTGCACGCACAATGTCCTGCCGGAAGAATGCGACGGCGGCACACCAATGGCGCTGGCGCGAAGTCGCGTCCCCTCCAACCAGCCCTTGGCTTGACCCTGCCCCCGAGGTCAACGTTTAAGCTGTTGGAAGGAGGCAAGAGTGCAAATCGGTGAATTGGCCAGGTTGGCGGGGACGTCCATCAAGGCTGTCCGGTACTACGAGGGACTCGGTCTGGTTGCGCCGCAGAGACTGTCCAATGGCTACCGCGACTACTCGGACCACGAACTGCGCGTCGTGCAGGAGATCCGCACACTTGCGGAACAAGGCATTGCGCCCGCCAGGGCCGCGCCATTCGTTGAGTGTCTGGCAACGGGGCACCGCCACAGCGACGAGTGCCCCGCGTCCCTGACGGCCTACCGGGACAGCATCGCCGAGCTGGACCGCCTCATCGCATCCCTCACCTTCCGGCGCCTGCTGCTGGCCGAAAGGCTGGAGCAGGGCGCGAACCGAACATTTGCCAAGGAGCCCACAGTGATTGACTATTCCACGACCCTGCCCGAGGACCTGCCCGTTCCCGAGGACGACGGCGCCGCAGCCCACCTCCCGGGGCTGGCCATGCCTGCGCTGGTCCTCGAATCCAGCGATGGCGGGCAAGTCGACTTGGCCAGGCTCGGTGCCGGCCGGTCCATCATCTACCTCTACCCGCTGACGGGCGTGCCCGGCACAGACCTGCCCCAGGGTTGGGACGCCATTCCGGGCGCCCGCGGCTGCAGTACCGAGGCTTGCGATTTCCGTGACCACTTCGCCCAACTGCAGGCGGCCGGCGTCGAACGGGTCCATGGCTTCTCCAGTCAGGAGCCCGTCTATCAGCGCGAGGTCGCCAACCGTCTCCGCCTGCCCTTCACCATGCTTTCCGACATCGGATTCCAACTCGCCGAAGCCCTGGACCTGCCCACTTTCGCGGCGCCGGACCATCCGCGCCTCTACTCACGTCTGACCCTTGTCGTCAGCGACGGCATCATCGAGCACGTCTTCTACCCGATCTTCCCGCCCAACACGCACGCGCAGCAGGTCCTTGCCTGGTTGGAGGCACAGCCTGCCGGCTGAACGACGCCATGATGCCGGGCCGGCCGTGGATCAGCGCCAGAATCCGGTGAGCTCCCCGCCCGCCGCTTTGCCCTGGTCGTAGCCGGCCCGCGCTGCAGCCGGGCGTGTTGACAGGTCCATCATGTTCTCGCCAAAAGCATCGAGGGAGGTGCCATCCGGGACGATGGATTCAACCTTGCTGCCGCCGGCGCGCAGTTCCTCGACCTGGACCGCAAGCTGCATGTTCCACGCCAACGGGTGGCGTGTTCTGCCGCCAAGTGGTGAAAGGACCAGCACCTGCCCGTATCCGGCGGCCAGATCGGCATTCTCACTGGAGCGCCGGTAGCCGCCGTCAATGTATGCGCTGTCGCCCAGGGTGTAAGCAGGGCCGCTGGCACAACTGGCCGCGACGGCGTCAGCCAGCTCGACTCCGCTGCTTCGGTCGAAGATGACCGGTTCACCGGTATGGGCATCGACGGCTGTGAATTGCACAAGGTGTTCCGGCCAGTCCTGGCTGGGCAGCCGGGCGGCGACAATGGTGCGCCACCGTTTTTGTCCGGAGCTGCCCGCAGCCGCATCGAGCTCGAGCGCCGCCGCTCCCATCCGCCGTCGCATGTCTGCCGGGCCCGACGATGCGGCGATGATCTCCCCGGTCCTGCCCAGATGTTCGGCGGCCGGACCCTTGGGACTGCGGTTGCCGCCAGGGCCGGGCTGAGCGGTACGTTGCAGGGGAACTGGAGGTTGCGGGGGCGCAGGACGTTGCGGGGGCGCAGCGGAAAGGATGTCGGCAAGCAGTTGGGTCGGGTCCGCGCCGGTGATCTGGGCCGCGGCGGTGGAGCCGGCGGACGTCCCGATGATCAGATCGGCCGTGGTCACATCCAGCCCGGCATCCAACAGGCCCGCGATGACGCCGATCAGCCACGCGTGGCCGGCGGATCCGCCGCCACCAAGGACCAGGGCCTGTTCGTTGTTGGAGTGCAGCAGCCTGGTGGCGTCGGGCTGCGGCAGGGGCTGGTCGGCCCTTGGGCTGTCGGAAGCCGTGGCGGGGAAGTGGTGCGGAGTTGGGGAAGGTGTGGTGTTCATGGGAGTCGCCTTTCGCGGATTGCGTGTTGGGCGCTCCCGGTGCGACTACCTCAGTGCAACTACCTCAGTCGTGCGATCGTGGTACCTCAGTGCAACTACCTCAGTCGTGCGATCGTGGACTGCAGGGGGAGCGCCCACTATGGATACTGCATACATGGGTCCCACCTCCTGTTGATCAATCACGATTAACGAAAAAATATCACGCTGTTGGCGCGGTGCGCAACGGCCCGGCTCCCGGTGCACGCCGTGACGCACACCACCAATTCCTGCTTCGTGACGAATTCCCGACATAATGGAGGGCTGTAGTCCCAGCAGGGTTCGAGCACCACGGATCCTCGTCAGGCGTTCCCGTGCCTGCGCGGACGTCAATAGCCAGGAGTCACATTCCATCCATGAGCCAAGTCTCTGCAGAACCTGAGATCGACGCGGACGCCCCCGATGGCGCGAGCAACACCGGCAATGAACTTAAGCGCGGGCTGAGCAGCCGCCACCTCCAGATGATCGCGATCGGCGGCGCCATCGGCACCGGGCTCTTTGTGGCCTCCGGCGGCACCATCTCGCAGGCCGGTCCGGGTGGCGCGTTGGTCGCGTACGCCCTGGTGGGCCTGATGGTCTTTCTGCTGATGCAGTCGTTGGGGGAGATGTCGGCCAAGATTCCTGTGGCCGGTTCATTTCAAACCTATGCAACCCGCTTTGTCTCACCTTCCTTTGGGTTTGCCATTGGCTGGAATTACTGGTTCAACTGGGCCATCACCGTGGCTGCCGAGCTGGTTGCCGCGGGCATCATCATGGACTTCTGGTTCCCGGGGGTGCCCGGCTGGGTATGGGCTGGAAGTTTCCTCGTGCTGCTCACGGCGGTCAATGCCCTCTCGGCCAAGGCTTTTGGGGAGAGCGAATTCTGGCTCTCCCTGATCAAGGTTGTCGCCGTGGTGCTGTTCCTGGCGGCCGGTGTGCTCATGATTTTTGGCGTCCTTGGCGACAGTTCCTCGGGAATGTCGAATTGGCAGAACCGGGAGGACGTGTTCCACGGTGGCTGGGTTTCGATCATTTCGGTCTTCATGATCGCCGGTTTCTCCTTCCAGGGCACCGAACTCGTGGGTGTTGCGGCTGGCGAGGCCAAGAACCCGCGACGGGAGGTTCCACGCGCCATCCGCTCGGTCTTCTGGCGCATCATGATCTTTTACATCGGCGCCATTTTCGTCATTGGCTGCCTGATCCCATTTACCGACCCGAGCTTGCTGGCGTCCGGTGAAGCTGACATCGCGGCCTCACCGTTCACCTTGGTCTTTGAGCGGGCAGGCATTGCCTTTGCTGCTGCGTTGATGAACGCCGTCATTCTTACCGCCATCCTCTCGGCCGGCAACTCCGGCCTCTACGCCTCAACACGCATGCTCTATGCCATGGCGCACGACGGCAAGGCCCCTAAAATCTTCGGCCGGACCAACTCGCGGGGTGTTCCCATGGCTGCCTTGCTCGCCACAGCCGCCGTCGGGCTCTTTGGTTTCCTGACCGCCATCGTGGGACAGGGCGCAGCGTACTCCTGGCTGTTGAATGTCTCGGGCCTGTGCGGCTTCATCGTCTGGGCGGGGATCGCGATTTCCCACTACCGGTTCAGGCGGGGATTTGTGGCCCAGGGCAACAAGGTCAGCGATCTGCCCTACAAGGCATCGTTCTTTCCCGTCGGACCACTGCTGGCCTTCGCGGTCCTCATCCTGGTGATTGCGGGCCAAAACTACGAGGCCGTTCTCGCCGGCCGCGGCGCGGAAGTCCTCTCGGCCTACATCGGCATCCCCATCTTCCTCGGCCTGTGGCTGATTCACCGATTCGTCACCAAGTCCAAGGTTGTTCCCCTTCTGGACATGGATCTCGCTGGCCCGGAGGGCCTCGAGGAAAGCGCCGCCTAGAACTGCTTGTGGAACGCCGCCATGGCTTGTCAAGTACGACGGCGCATTGCCCACCTGGTGCCGCTGCCGGAAGGTCGGACGCGGTCCTTCCTGGACCCGGTTCTGAATCCACTGCGCTTGGAAGTCGACGAGGTTGACGACGCGGACAGAAGCTCCACATCTGCCTGAATTCAAGCCGGCCTGAAGCACAGGTGGGTTGTTTCCGAACAGAGTGATGATGCTTCGCGCCGGGATTTTGCCGGGAATTAAGGTTACATTGTGTCCTGCCAGTAGTCTGGAGAGGCCCCGCCGATCTGTCAGTGGCCTCCGACGGCGGGAATCATCAGTGGACAGGGGATCGTGGAGATGCGGGCTACAGTCAAGGACGTCGCGGCCCGGGCCGGGGTTTCACCCAAAACAGTGTCAAATGTTGTCAACGGCCTCATTCCCGTCAGTGAACGCACCCGGTCCAGGGTGGAAACGGCCATCGTCGAGCTCGACTACGTACCCAACCTTTCAGCCAGGGGACTTCGAAACGGACGAACGGGAGTCATTGCCTTGGCACTTCCCGACCTCGGGACACCGTACTCCGCGGAGTTAACGCACCATATTGTCGAGGTGGCGCACGAACAAGGATGGAGCGTTCAGCTGGAGGAAACCGGGCGCGACCCGGGACGTGAATTTGAGTTGGTGTCCAAGGCCCGGGCCAACCTCATCGATGGGCTGATACTGAACCCCACTGCCTTGGACGAGAGCGCCATAAGAGTGGGCGGCAACCTGCCGCCGATGGTTCTCCTGGGCGAGGTCGACCAGAACCATGTGGACCATGTCGGCATTGACAACCTGGCCGCGGCCCGCGAGATGACACGGGCGCTGGCCCAAGGCGGGCGACGCCGGATAGCCGTCCTGGGTGCCACGGCAAATCACCGTACGGCGACAGCGAGAATCCGCACATTGGGCTATCGGCAGGCCTTGGCGGAATTGGGCATTGAACGGGATTCGGGGCTGGAAATACCCTGCGACCTGTGGACCCCTGACGGAAGCGCCCGGGCCCTGCGCCAATTCCTGACCACCAATGACCTCCCCGACGCTATTTTCTGCTTCACCGATTCTCTGGCCATAGGGGCTCTGAGCGTTCTTGCGGAGGCCGGGCACCAGGTGCCCGGGGACATCCTTGTCGCCGGCTTTGACGACATTGACCACGGCAGGTTTGCCGTTCCGGCGCTGACCACGGTCTCCTTTGACAAGCGTGCATTGGCGGAGGAGGTCATCAAACTGTTGACCAGCCGCATGGCCGACAGGCGGCGTGAGTCGGTGGATGTCACCTTGCCATACCGGCTTGTGGCCCGGGCCAGCACGGGGACCCCTTAGCTGCAACGGGCTCCGGATCCGGTCTGCACCCAGCCACATTGGATGACTGCGCCGAGAATGGCGTGAATCGCCGGCAATGGGTGTTGGGGGCTGCCGTGGTCGTTTGCCGGGGGTGACCGCAGGCAAATGACCGCAACGGCACCGTCGACGGCTGGGCTGCTAAAAAGAAATATTGTGCGCGCTAACAAAACGCTCTTGTGCACTCTATTACAACGATGTAATCTGTGGAGCAGATCACAGTGGTTCAGCCGGGCCGCAGTTCCGAAGATCATTCGGGAACGAGCGTTTGGCGGACTGTCCAGTGCAATCGCGTCCAAGGGAGTGACCGATGAATGAACATGCAAGTGTGTCCAGAAGGCAGTTTTTGCGTGGGGGAGGGTTGGCGCTCTCGGGCGCCCTGGCGGCCGGCCTGTTGTCAGGCTGCGGAGGTTCCGCCCAGGCCGCCGGGGCAGCCCAGCTGCGCTTTTGGCACCTGTTGTCCGGTGGTGACGGCATCAAGATGCAGACCATGATTGATGCCGCCAACGGCGCGCAGCAGGCATTTCACGTCAACCCCACGGTATTGGCATGGGGAGCGCCGTACTACACGAAACTGGCCATGGCATCGGCGGGCGGGCGACCTCCGGAAGTGGCCATCATGCATGCTTCCCGCGTGACGGGCTACGCTCCCGGCGGGCTGCTGGACCCTTGGGACCTGGACCTGCTGGCCCAGAATGGCGTAAGCGAGAAGGACTTTGCTCCCCGGATCTGGGAAAACAGTTTGCAGGATGGAAAATTGTTCTCCATCGCCTTGGATTCGCACCCCTTCATCCTCATGTACAACACCGAAGTGGCCCAAAAAGCTGGAGCACTTGGACCAAACGGCCAGCTTGCGGCCGCCATGTCGCCCGAGGGGTTCAAGGAGATGGCCCTGGAAATGGCGAAGGTGACCGGCAAGCACGGACTTTCGTATGGCTACCTGGCTGACGGCGCGCAAATGTGGCGCTTGTTCTACACTTTGTACAAGCAGCATGGCGCCTCCATGGAACTCGTCCAGGGGGAGAAGGCGCAGGTCGACCGCGACGTGGCGGTGACCGTGCTGGAATACATCCACTCGCTTCTGGATGACAACATCGCAGCCGCGAGCGGTGACGCCGGAACGGCCATTGCCGAGTTCGCTGCCCAGGATTCCGGCATGCTGATGAGCGGCGTCTGGGAGCTGCCCACCATGCAAACGGCCAAGGTGCCGTTCGACGCCATGCCGATTCCCACCTTGTTCGGCACCCCGGCTGCCTACGCCGACTCGCACTCGTTCGTGCTGCCGCATCAACTCAATCTCGACGACGAAAAGCGGGCCTATGTATACGCCTTTGTCGCCGACATCCTCAAGGGCTCGTTGAACTGGGCCAAGGCCGGCCACATCCCCGGCTTTCAACCGGTGGTGCAATCGGAAGAGTACAAGAACCTTCTGCCGCAGGCGCACTATTCCGCGGCCGCGGACATCATCAACTACGACCCGCGCGCCTGGTTCACCGGTTCAGGCTCGGACTTCCAGTCGTTCTTTGCCGAGAACGTTCAAAACGTATTTCTCGGCCGCACCCCCGCCAAAGTCGGCTGGGATGCCTTTGTGCACCGGCTGGATGGACTGCTGTCGAAACCAAACCCGGTATAGGCCCCGGTTCAGCGGCCAGGCACGTGCAGCACATCATTTTCGTGAGAGCAATTTTTGTGGCAAGGGAGCCCATGCAATGAGTACGTCCACTGTTTCCACAGCACCAGATTCCACAGCATCACGGCCAACAACGACCCGGCCACCGGAAAACAGCCACTCCGCGAGGCTGCGGCGGGACCGCAAACATGGGTGGGGGTTCATGGCGCCGTTCCTTGCGTTCTTCGCCGTGTTTCTGGTCTGGCCCCTGATCTACGGCGTCTATATGAGCTTCACGGGGAAGTCCTTGACCGGCGCCAATAGTTCCTTTGTCGGATTTGCCAACTACATCGAGGCACTCGGGGATGCCGACATGTGGCATTCGATGGGCAACACCTTGTATTTCACGGTCATCAGCACCGTCCCGCTGGTGCTCGTCGCACTGGCCATGGCTGCACTGGTCAACATGGGACTGCCTGCCCAATGGCTGTGGCGCCTCTCATTCTTCGCCCCCTACCTGCTCGCCTCAACGGTGGTGTCGTTGTTCTTCGTCTGGATGTACAACCCGCAACTGGGCTTGATCAACGAACTCCTCGGCAAGGTGGGCATCGCACCCGTCGACTGGCTGAACAATCCCGACGTCGCCATGTGGTCAATCGTGATCGCCACGCTTTGGTGGACTGTTGGCTTCAATTTCCTGCTCTACCTTGCCGCAATGCAAAACATCCCGCAGGCACACTACGAGGCAGCCCAACTCGATGGTGCCGGAGGCTGGCGGGCGTTCTTCTCCATTACCCTGCCGCAGATCAATCCGACAACCGTCATGATCGTGATCCTGCAGGTCCTGGCCTCATTGAAGGTCTTCGACCAGGTGTACCAAATGACCGCCGGCGGTCCTGCCGGCTCAACCCGCAGCGTTGTGCAATACATTTTCGAGACCGGATTTACCGGCTACCGGCTGGGCTATTCGGCAGCCATTTCCTACATCTTCTTCGCCATTATCGTCGTCGTGTCGATTTCCCAGTTCGTTCTCACCCGAAAGAGGAGTGCATAGGCCATGGCAGTGTCTACTCTCAACCCAGCCGAACGAGTCGACAGCGACACCCGCCGGAAACCCGACAGACGGCGGAAGAAGCGGGTCCCACCCAGCAGGATCATCGCGACCGTCATCGTGGCAATACTGGCCGTCACCTGGCTCGTCCCTTTCGCCTGGGCCACCATCACCGCCTTCAAAAGTGAAACCGAGGCTGCGGCCACCCCCATCACACTGGTGCCCAAATCCGGGTTCACGTTCGAGGCGTTCGCCAAGGTCCTGCAACAAGGCAACATTCCGCAATGGACCTGGAACTCACTCTTCACTGCCGCCGCGATCACCCTCGTCACCCTGGCCATCTCAACTTTGGCCGCCTACGCCCTCTCGCGCATCGACTTCAAGGGCAGGAAGGTCCTGATGACAATCATCGTCGCCTCGCTCATTGTGCCGCCGCCGGTGTTGATCATCCCGCTGTTTTACCAGATGGTCTCCTTCCACATGATCGACACCTACTGGGGCATCATCCTGCCCCAGGTCATCGCGCCCGCCATGGTGTTTGTGCTCAAAAAGTTCTTCGACCAAATTCCCCGCGAACTCGAGGACGCCGCCCTGGTGGACGGGGCCGGGCGGATCCGCATCTTCTGGCAGGTGGTGCTTCCACTGTCACGGCCCATACTCGCCGCCGTCGCCATTTTTGTCTTCATCGGCGCATGGAACAACTTTCTGTGGCCGTTCATCGTCACCAACGACAGCTCCATGCTGACACTGCCCGTCGGGCTGCAAACCATCAAGAGCGCCTACGGCATCCAGTACGCCCAAAACATGGCCTCTGCGCTGTTGGCTGCGCTGCCCCTGATCGTGGTCTTCCTCTTCTTCCAACGCCAGATCATCAAGGGCATTTCCACCACCGGGCTGGCCGGAACCTAAACTGCACCACCAGCACCACGCTTTTGAAAACCATCAATAAACAGGAGAATCACCACCATGTCACGTGCACGGATCAGCATTGACCGCGACTTCACCATCTCGGAGGTTCCACACCGCCTCTTTGGCTCCTTTGTGGAGCACATGGGCCGCTGCGTTTACACCGGAATCTACGAACCGGGCCACCAAAGCGCCGATGACCAGGGCTTCCGCAAGGACGTCCTGGCCCTGACCAAGGAACTCGGCGCCACGGTGATCCGCTACCCCGGCGGAAACTTTGTCTCCGGCTACAACTGGGAAGACGGCGTCGGACCGGTGGCGAACAGGCCCCGCCGGCTTGACGGTGCCTGGCACACACTGGAATCCAACGCCTTTGGCCTCCACGAGTTCGTCGACTGGTCACGCAAGGCCGGCACCGAAATCATGGAAGCCATCAACCTCGGCACCCGCGGCGTGAACGCGGCCCGGGAGATTGTCGAGTACGCCAACCACCCCGGCGGCACATATCTCTCGGACTTGCGGGCGAAAAACGGCCACAAGGACCCCTTCGACATCAAGCTCTGGTGCCTGGGCAACGAAATGGACGGGCCCTGGCAGATTGGCCACAAAACAGCGGAAGAGTATGGCCGCCTGGCCCAGGAGGCGGGCAAGGCCATGCGCCTGGTCGACCCCACCATCGAGTTGGTGGCGTGCGGCAGTTCAAGCTCCGCCATGCCCACCTTTGGCGCCTGGGAGCAGACGGTGCTCACCCACGCCTACGACGAGGTCGACTACGTTTCCCTGCATGCCTACTACCAGGAGCACGACGGCGACGCCAAGAGTTTCCTGGCAAGTGCCGTGGACATGGACTACTTCATCGAGTCCGTGGTGGCCACGGCCGACTCGGTCAAGGCGAAGGGCAAGCACAAAAAGGAAATCAACCTCTCCTTCGATGAATGGAACGTCTGGTACCAGAGCGGCCTGGACACCGAAGACCAGCCGCACCGGGTGAATGCCTCCGGCTGGCGCGAACACCCCCGCGTCATCGAGGACAAGTACAACGTCACGGACGCGGTGGTGGTCGGCACCTTGTTGAACTCGCTGTTGCGACACGGCGACAGGGTCAAGATCGCCAACCAGGCCCAACTGGTCAACGTCATTGCCCCGATCCTGGCCGAAGAGAATGGGCCGGCCTGGCGCCAAAGCATCTTCTTCCCCTTTGCCCGCATGGCCGAATTGGCGAAGGGCCAGATCCTGCGCACCCATGTTGAATCGGACAAGGTGGAGACGGCAAAATTTGGCGACGCGGACCTGATTGACGTCAGCGCCACCTGGAATGAGGAAAGCGGGCGGGTGGCGTTGTTCCTTGCCAACCGGGGGCTGGAGGAAGCCGCCGACGTGGAGGTCAGCCTGCGCGGTTTCGAAGCCGGCCGCATCACGCGGGCGGAGGTGCTCGAGGCTCCGGAGGGCAAGGACCGGTTCACCAAGAACACCCTGGCACGGCAGGACCAGATCGGCATGGCCACGCTCGAGGGCGTCAAGGCGGCCGGGGACGAACTGAAACTGACACTTCCGGCCCTGTCGTGGGCCGTCGTCGAACTTGAGGTCACCAAGAACTAAGACGCCCCAAGAACCGGCTCCGCGAAAGGTGCCGACAACAACAAAGCGTGGCATCCGCCGTCGTAATTGCTACGACGGCGGATGCCACGCTTTGTGGTGCAACAGCGGTTAGTGAACGGCGACGGACTCCTTGGCCGGGACGGGGGACCCGGCGACGGCAGCGTCCTTGCCCATGAACGCGGCAATCACCACGATGCCAAGCGAAACAAACGCGGCAACCAGGAAGCCGTTGCTGAAACCGCTGGTCTGTGCCGCAATTTCATTCTTGCCGGCGGCCGCGGCGGCGATGGTTCCGGCCGACATGACACCCACCAGCAGGGCGGTGCCTGCAGCCCCGCCCAGTTGCTGGAGCGTCGAGAGCACGGCGGATCCGTGCGAGTGCAGCGAGTGGGGCAGCGGGTTCAGCCCGGCCGTGAAGGCAGGGGTGAAGATGAACGCCAGGGCGATCGACATCAGCAGGTGCAGCCCAATGATAACCACCAGCGAGGTGTTTTCATTGAGTTGGGTGTAGCCGAACAGGATCGCCGACAGCAGCAAGCCGCCGGGCATCAGCAACGGCCGGGCACCAACCTTGTCGAACAGTTTGCCGACCCAAGGGGCCAGCAGACCCATGAGCAGCCCGCCCGGGAGCATCAGCAGCCCGGTGGACAGCACGTCGAGCCCGCGCACATTCTGCAGGTACATCGGCAGCAGGATGATCACGCCAAACAACGCCACCATGGCCATGACCATCAAGGCCAGGGCCAGGGTGAACTGGCGGTGCAGGAACGGACGCATGTCCAGCAGGGCGGCGTCCTTGCGCTGCAGCCGCAACTGAAGCAGCACGAATCCAGCCAGCGACACCAGCGAAACAACCAGGGCGATGATCGCGATCTGCTTCGTTGCGGCGTCGGGGGAGCCGATGCCGCTGAGCCCGTAGACCAGGCCGCCGAACGCCGGGATGGAGATCAATACCGACGGGATGGAGAACTTGGAACTGCTCCGCTTGCTGTCCGTGGGCAAAAGGCGCGAGCCCAGGATCAATGCGGCCACGGCGATCGGCAGCACGAACAAGAACATGAAGCGCCACGACAAGGAGTGCAGGATGACGCCCGACAGGGTCGGTCCGATGGCGGGAGCCACGGAGATCACGATCGAGACGTTGCCCATCACCGCGCCACGGCGGTGCGACGGCACCAGGTCAAGGATTGTTGTCATGAGCAGCGGCATCATGATGGCCGTGCCCGAGGCTTGAACCACGCGGGCAACCAGCAACACCTCGAAGCCCGGTGCCACACCGGCCAACAGTGTGCCCACCGAGAACAAGGCCATGGCCAGAACAAACACCGTGCGGATGGGGAAACGCGTCAGCAGGTAGCCGGTCGCTGGGATGACAACCGACATGGTCAGCATGAAGGCCGTGGCAAGCCACTGGATGGCGGAGGGGGAGACCTGGAACTCGTGCATCAGGCGCGGCAGGGCCACGTTCATGATGGTTTCGTTGAGGATCACCACAAATGCCGACACCAGCAAAACAGTGATGGTCGTGCGGTCCCTTGCCGAGAGCCGGTCCGGCACGTCAACGGTGGAAATAGACATAAGAAATCCTGAATCCTGGAGGATGAAAATTGTGGACTGTGGAATCAGTTCAAAGCCGGCTGGCCCGTTTGAATTTCGACTCACAGCTGCAAGCGTCGGTCGGTGGCGATCTATTCCCAGCTTCCACACAGTTTATTCCAGAAGTCCGACGGCGCCGCCCGGGCAACGCCCGACGTCCACCCCCGCGGCGGCGCAAGCCGTCCGATGCCGGGGGCGCCCCCTGCCGAACCCTGAGTGCCGGGTGGCTGCCCGAACTAAAAACCGGGGGTTTCCCCCATGGTCGCGGCCTGGCGCCGTCGGTAGCGTTGAACGCATGAGCAAACAACAGCCCTGCGATGCCTCCGATGACTGATTTTCTGCTGGCTGCGGCCGGACAACCCTGGATTTACGCCGTCGTCGCCCTGGGCTGCATCGTCGATGGATTCTTCCCGCCTTTCCCCAGCGAAGCCGTCGTCGTTGGCATGGCATCCCTGGCCGTTGCTGACGGAGGCTCCAACGTGTGGCTGCTGTTGCTGGCCGCGGCCATTGGGACGTTCCTTGGCGACAACCTGGCCTACTCATTGGGCCGGATTACGGGCACCAGCCGGTTCCGGTGGATGCGCCGGCCGTTCATGCAGCGTGCCTTTGCCCGGGCAGCTGCCGGGCTGGAAAGTCGGGCCGTGTCGATCATCCTCGTGGCGCGCTTCATCCCCGTGGCCAGGGTTGCCGTCAACCTCACGGCCGGTGCCACGGGCTATTCGCGCCGGCGTTTCATGGCTGTAACCGCGCTGTCGGCGAGCCTCTGGGCTGCCTATTCCGTGGGGATTGGTGCCGTGGCCGGCGCTTGGTTCCGTGAGTACCCGGTGCTGGGATTCATTGCGGCGATCCTCGTTGCGGGGCTGATTGGCCTCGCCATTGACAGGGTTCCCGGGATGTTGCGGTCACGGACGCCGCAAGCTCGCGAACGGCGGGCTCGGATGCGGCAGGCCGAACCACCCATGGTGGATGCGGACCTTCCGGCTGCTGATGCGGCGGACAGTTCCGGGCGCGAACCCGCGGGGGTTGCCAGCAGGTGAGGCCACCACGAGGTCAACCGTCAGCTTTACGGTCACCCATCACTTGATATTTCGGCTTACCTAAACTATGGTCGGTGCATGCCGATTTCAGCTCCCATGTCCCCGTATGCGCCGCTACCGCATGCCTCAGCAACCAACTCCCGATCCACGCGTCTGCGCGCCCGGAAACACCTTCGCCGTGCAACGGTTGCGGGCCTGACCGCACTCTCGTTGACCCTGGCTGCCTGCGGCTCCCCGGCCGATTCATCAGGCCCGCAATCCGGTGGAGACAGGCCCGTTGTGCTCACCACCTTCACCGTCCTGGCCGACATTGCCCAAAACGTGGCTGGCGACAAGCTGCAGGTGGAGTCCATCACCAAAGCAGGAGCCGAAATTCACGGCTACGAACCCACCCCGGGGGACATCCGCAAGGCCGGGAAGGCGGACTTGATCCTTGACAACGGCATGGGGCTGGAAGCGTGGTTTGCGCAATTTGTGCAGGACGTGAAGGCTCCGCACACTGTGGTCACAGCGGGTGTGGAACCCATCAACATTGCCGAAGACGCCTACAAGGACCTGCCCAACCCGCACGCTTGGATGTCACCGGCGAACGTGCAAATCTATGTCAACAACATGGTCGCCGCATTCCAGGAACTTGATCCCGCCAATGCGGATGTCTATAAGAGCAACGGTGCCGCCTACAACGCAACGCTGCAGGAGGTCCAGGACGAGCTGGTTGAAAAACTGTCCATCCTGCCGGCGAGCCAGCGGGCCCTGGTGAGCTGCGAAGGCGCCTTCTCCTATCTGGCCCGCGACGCGGGACTCACGGAGAAATACATTTGGGCCGTCAACGCCGAACAACAGGCCACGCCCCAGCAGATTGCCGGCGCCATTGAATTTGTCCGGGCCAACAACGTGCCGGCAGTCTTCTGTGAATCCACTGTCTCCGCAGCCCCCATGGAAAGGGTTGTCGAGGCCACGGACGCAGTCTTCGGCGGGACACTCTATGTTGATTCACTCTCGGAAGCCGACGGCCCCGTCCCCACCTACCTTGAGCTGATCCGGCACGACGCCACGGTCATCGCCGACGCCCTGACCGGGACTCAGGGAAGCCCGCAGCAAAGTTCCCCGGGGACGGCACCAGAGGGCGCACCAGCGGGCACACCTCAGGGCGCACCTCAGCGAGCGCAGCCATGACCGCCGCCATCGATGTTGACGCCGTCACGGTCCACTACGGCGGGGTGTTGGCCCTGGACCGGGCAACCTTGAAGCTCGAGGAAGGGAGGATCTGTGGCCTGGTCGGCATGAACGGCTCGGGAAAGTCCACCTTGTTCAAGGCCATCATGGGCCTGGTCAAGCCCGACGCCGGAACCGTCACGGTCGCCGGCGACACACCGGCCAGGGCGAGGCGGTCCGGCGTCGTCAGCTATGTTCCGCAAAGCGAGGATGTTGACTGGCAGTTTCCGCTCTCGGTGCAGGAGGTCGTCATGATGGGACGGTACGGGCGAATGGGGCCGGGCCGGCGGCCGCGGAGAGCCGACCGGCTGGCGGTGGCCGGCGCCCTGGAACGCGTGGAGCTGTCCGACTTTGCCCAGCGCCAGATCGGACAACTTTCCGGCGGGCAGAAAAAGCGCACCTTTGTGGCCCGCGGCATTGCCCAGGGCGCCACGACGCTGCTGCTGGATGAACCATTTGCGGGGGTGGACAAACGTTCCGAGGCGACCATCGTGGCGCTGCTGCGTGAACTGGCCCGCGAGGGTGCCACCATTCTGGTGTCCACCCACGACCTGCACGCCTTGCCCGACCTGGCCGACGAGGCTGTCCTGCTCATGCGCCGGGTGCTCCTGCACGGCACGCCTCGTGAGGTGCTCCAACCCGGGAACCTCGCCCTGGCATTTGGTCTGGGGGCGCCGGCATGAGCATCCTTGAATTCCTGCTTGAACCCTTCGACTACGTCTTCATGCAGCGCGCCCTTGCCGTCACCGTGATCGCCGCCGTGGTCTGCGCCGTCCTTTCCTGCTGGCTGGTCCTGATCGGCTGGTCGCTCATGGGCGACGCCGTCTCGCACGCCGTCCTGCCAGGCGTTGCGCTGGCGTACATCGTGGGGGCGCCCTTTGCCGTGGGCGCCGTGCTCTTTGGTTTCCTGGCCGTGGCCTTGATCGGAGCCGTGCGCGACACCAGCCGGGTTAAAGAGGACGCGGCCATCGGCATCGTCTTCACCACGCTGTTTGCGCTGGGCTTGGTGTTGATCTCCGTGACACCGAGTCAAACCGACCTCACCCACATCATCTTTGGAAATTTGCTCGGGCTCAGCCACGCCGACCTCGTCCAAGTGCTGGTGCTCGGCGCCGTCACCCTCGCCATCCTGGTCTTCAAGCGGCGGGACTTCACCCTTTACGCGTTCGACCCCACTCACGCCCACGCCATCGGCTTGAACCCCCGCATGCTCGGGGCGTTCCTGCTGGGACTGCTGGCGCTGACCTCGGTCGTGGCGCTGCAGGCGGTCGGAGTGGTGTTGGTGGTGGCCATGCTCATCATTCCCGGGGCGACGGCGTACCTGCTCACCGACCGCTTTGGCCGGATGCTCGTGCTGGCGCCTGCCATCTCGGCCGGCTGCGCCGTCGTCGGCCTCTATGCCAGCTACTATCTCGATGCCGCCTCCGGGGGCATGGTGGTCCTGACCCAGGGCACGGCGTTTACGCTGGTTTACCTGTTCAGCCCCCGCCACGGCCTGGTTTCCACCCGCTTCAATGCCGGCCGACGCCGGAAGCTGGCTGCCGCCTGAGGCACTGCCTGCGCTGGGCCCGGGCATGCAAGGATGGTTCCATGAAGCTCAATACCGCCACCTTTGCTGTTACCAACAATTTCAAGGCACAGGCGAACGCCTGGGCGTTGGCCGCACTGCTGGGCACCAGTGCGGTCAACCACCTTCGCAACCCCAAGTTTTACTACCCGGTGGTGCCGCCGTCGCTGTGCAGTGACAAGGGCGGACGGTTTGGCCTCATGACACGCCGCCAGTGGGTGGTCGTTTCGGCGGCTCCGGAAGCGGTGGCGGCGCTCGGACTGCTGGTCCCGGGAACGCGGAAGGCCGCGGCCGTTGCCACCACTGTGATGTTCGCGGGCTTCACGGCCGGGCACGTGACGGCCTTGCGCCGGGCCTTCGGTCCCGAAGGGACGCCGTCGGAACGGCGCATCCACGCGCTTCGGCTGCCCCTGCAGCTGCCCTTGGTTGCGTGGGCGTGGAGCGCACGCCGGCCATAGGCCGGTCCGGCATCACTGTGCGGGCGTGCCGCGCAACTCGATGGCGATCTGGGATGCGTCGAGGTTGGCGAGCGCGTTGGCGAGCACGTCCGAATCGAAGATGCCGTTGTCGCGGGCATCGAGCAGTACCGACCGCTGTGCTTCGATGACAGCCAGCCGGTGGCGTTTGGCTGTGGCGAAGTCGGCAGGGGAGACCTCGCCGTCGTCTTCCACGTGCGGCGGCTCCGGGACGGTGCCGGCACTCTTTCGCATCAGCGTCATGAGCTGGACAACTTCCTCGTGGTTGCGCTCATCGACTTCGGACTGGTCCGTATCCGGTGTCAAGCGGCGCATCAGCGCTCCGATGGTGCCGCCCTGGATGAGGAGGGACAGGATCGCCACCGCGAACGCAATGAGCACCAGGACTGAGCGCTGCGGCGTGTCGGCCGGGAGTGTTTGCGCCGCAGCCACCGTCACTGCGCCGCGCATGCCGGCCCACACCACGGCTGTGCCCTCGCGCCAGCCCAGCGGCTCGCGGACAAAGTAGTCGATGTCGGCGAGTGTCTTCGTGATCCGTTGGGTAAACCGCTGGCTGAAATGGTCGAGGTGGTGCTCTGACACCGTTCCTCCGCTTCGCCTGGTCTTCTTGAAGGTTTCCTCCTTGCCCCCGGGGGTGCTTAATTTTTCCTGCATGCCCAGAAGTTGCTGCTGCATGGATGCGACCCGCTTGGACCGTCGGGCGAGGCTGCGCAGCAACGGGGCGACGTAGGCTGCACGCACCAGTATCGTCAGGAGCAGGGCGCCGGCAGCGACGAGCACGGCGGCCCCGACGCCGGCGTGATCCTGCTGCACGTTTGTCACAATCGACTTGATCTGCACGCCCATGGTCAGGAACACCGCGCCTTCAAGGACGAGCTCGACCATGTGCCAGTTCTGCGAATCGGACAACCTGCTCCGGGGTGAAAGATGACGGGGTGCACCGATTCCGGTGACCAGTCCGGCGACCACGGCAGCGACGAGTCCCGAAGCGCCGATGTGTTCGGCGGGCACGGCGGCGATGAACGGCACCGTGAAGGAGATGACGGTGTTGACGGTGGAGTCGGTCAGCCGTTTCCGAACGACCAGGTTGAGCCAGCCCACAACGAGGCCGACAATCAGCGCAACGACAACAGAGTAGGCGAAGGTGCCGACGGCACCCCAGAACGAGAAGGCCGCCGCCGTCGCGACGATCGCGGTCCGGAGCAGCACGAGTGCCGTGGCGTCGTTCAGCAGGCTCTCTCCTTCCAGCATTGCCACGACCCGCTTGGACACGGCGGTTCGTTTGATGATCGAGGTTGCCACGGCGTCGGTCGGGCTGACGATCGCGCCGAGGGCGACACCCCAGGCAAATCCAAGCCCCGGAATCACGAGCATGAAGAACAGCCCCAGCAGCAGGGCGCTGCCGACGACGAGGACCACCGACAACCCACCAATTGCGCCGAACTCGCGGCGGAAGTTCATGGTTGGCATCGACACCGCGGCGGAGTAGAGCAGCGGCGGCAGCACGCCCTCGAGAATCCAGGCAGGCTCAATGTAAACGGACGCGAACATCGGCAGGAAACTGGCGGCCACGCCGATCGCGACGAGCACCAGGGGCGAGGCTATGCCCAGGCGCGGGCCCAGCAGGGTCGCGGCAGCGATGACCAGCAGGGCGGAAACGATTACGACGAGAAATTCGGTCATGAGTGCAAGATTGTCAGTAATTTGGGGTGAATTCCAGTGTTGCGTGCTTTGTGCAC